>NZ_JAZKVY010000041.1:0-16441 GCF_036624925.1 Stenotrophomonas sp. A3_2 | reverse complement strand
GCGCGTCGATCAATTGTTCAAGCAGGGGTGCGGACACGGCGGTGTGCTTTGATGGCGTCGAGCAAGCTCGACAGCTACGTGTAGAGTCGAGCCATGCTCGACTGAGGGTTGCAGCGGGGGCCGGCAGCACCCCGGGCCCCCCCCCCCAAAACACCCGCCGCCCTGGGCCGGCCGCTACCCTCAGGAGGCTTCCGCCGCTTCCAGGGTGTTCTGCATCAACGTGGCCACGGTCATCGGGCCCACGCCCCCCGGCACCGGGGTGATCCAGCTCGCCCGCTGGGCAGCAGCCTCAAACCCGACGTCACCCACCAGGCGGCCGTCGTCCAACCGGTTGATACCGACGTCGATCACCACCGCGCCCGGCTTCACCCACTCGCCCGGCACGATGCCGGGGCGCCCCACCGCCACCACCAGGATGTCGGCGTTGCGCACGGCCTGTTCCAGCACGTCCTTGGGGGTGAACTTGTGGCAGCTGGTCACGGTGCAGCCGGCAATCAGCAGCTCCAGGCCCATCGGGCGGCCGACATGATTACTAACGCCCACGATGGTGGCGTTGCGGCCTCGCACCGGCTGGTCGGTGTGGCCCAGCAGCGTGGTGATGCCGCGCGGGGTGCACGGGCGCAGGCCGAACTCGCGCAGGGCCAGGTGGCCGACGTTTTCCGGGTGGAAGCCGTCCACGTCCTTGCGCGGGTCGATGCGCTGGATCAGCCGGCGCGCATCGGGGATGCCCGGCAGCGGCAGCTGGATCAGGATGCCGTTGATCTTCGGATCGGCGTTGAGCTGGTCGATCAGCTCGAGCAGCTCGGCTTCGGTGGTCCCGGCCGGCAGATCGTAGTCATGCGCCTCAATGCCGACCTTCTCGGCGGCACGGCGCTTGTTGCGCACGTACACGGTCGAGGCCGGGTCGCCACCGACCAGCACCACGGCCAGGCCCGGACGGCTGCCACCGGCGGCCACGCGGGCGTCGACGCGCACCTTCAGGCTGTCGAGCAGGTCCTCGGCGATACGGCGGCCATCAAGGATTCGGGCAGGATGCTGGGGGGCGGAATCGGTCATCGGAGGCAGGCGTGGGGCGGCGGGGACGCTATTGTCCCCGATTCAGGCCCCCTCGCCCACCGCCACGGCATCGACCGACCCGCCCCTGTAGAGCCGAGCCTGCGCTCGGCTCACGCGCGCAGCGCGGCTTTTTCGCAACCTGACCGAAGAGCGGCCGAGCATGGGCTCGGCTCAACAACCGACCGCCCCGCCCGTGTAGAGCCGAGCCTACGCTCGGCTCACGCGCGCAGCGCGGCTTTATCGCAACCCGACCGAAGAGCAGCCGAGCATGGGCTCGGCTCTACAACCGACCGCCCCGCCCTTGTAGAGCCGAGCCTACGCTCGGCTCTACTCTTCCTCTTCCGGCACATCCTGCGGGTTCAGCGTCTTGCTCTCGCGCTTCGGCGCGGTGAACGGCGTCGGCGTCGGCACGCCCTGGCCGGAGTTGCCGAACACCATCTTGGCGCCGGCATTCAGACCACCACCGGCAATCTCCAGCTCGAAGCGCTCGGCGTCGCGGCGACGGATCTGCTCGGCAATTTCGATCGCATCGTCCTCGTCCGCACCCAGTTCCACCAGTGCGGCCTGGCCGAACAGCACCGCCGATTCAAACGTCTCGCGGATCTGGAAATCAACACCGGCATGGATCAACCGCAGCGAATGCTCGCGGTCGAACGAGCGCACCATCAGCTTTGCCTGCGGGAACTCGTGCGACACCAGCTCAACAATGCGGTCAGCCGCCTCGGCCTTGTCCACGCACACCGCAATCGCGCGCGCGGTGGCCGCGCCCGAGGCATGCAGCACGTCCAGTCGCGTACCGTCGCCGTAGTAGATCTTGAAACCGAAACGCGCCGCGCTCTGGATCATCTCCACGTCGTTGTCGATGATGGTCACGTCCACATCGCGCGCCAGCAGCGACTGGCTGGCCACCTGGCCGAAGCGGCCGAAGCCGATCAGCAGCACACTGCCGGACAGGCCATCGGCCTCGTCCACGCCGTCCATGTTCACCGTCGGCTTCGGCGCGATGCGCTTGTAGAGCAGCACCACCAGCGGGGTCAGCGCCATCGACAGCACCACCACGGCGGTGAAGTTGGCATTGATCTCCAGGTTGATCACGCCGGCCGATGCGGCAGCGGAGAACAGCACGAAGGCGAACTCGCCGCCCTGCGCCATCAGCACGCCCCGGTCCAGCGCCTGCGCGTGGTCGCTGCCCATGATGCGCGCGACCACGTAGATGCACAGCGCCTTGGCTGCCATCAGCGCCAGCACCAGGCCGAGGATCAGCTGCCAGTTGCCCGCCACCACGCCCAGGTCCAGCGCCATGCCGACGCTGAGGAAGAACAGGCCCAGCAGGATGCCGCGGAACGGCTCGATGTCCGCTTCGATCTGATGGCGGAAGGTCGACTCGCTCAGCAGCACGCCGGCCAGGAACGCGCCCATCGCCATCGACAGGCCGGACAACTGCATCAGCAGCGCCGCACCCAGCACCACCAGCAGCGCGGCGGCGGTCATCACCTCGCGCGCCTTCGATTCGGCCAGCACGCGGAACAGCGGATTGAGTAGGAAGCGGCCGACCAGCACCAGGCCGACGATGGCGCCGACACCGATGGCCACCGACAGCCAGCGCGAACCCTCGCCGTCGGCACTGCCCGCGCTCGGGCCCATCCAGGCTACCAGCGCCAGCAACGGCACGATCAGCAGGTCTTCGAACAGCAGGATGGAGACGATCTTCTGCCCCGACGGCAGCGCGATGTCACCGCGCTCGGCCAGCAGCTGCATCACCACCGCGGTGGAGGTGAGCACGAAGCCGGTGGCGCCGATGAAGGCCACTTGCCACGGCAGGCCGAACAGCTTGGCGATGCTGGTCAGCACCAGCGCACAGGTGACGATCTGCAGCGTGCCCAGCCCGAAGATTTCCTTGCGCAGGCTCCACAGATGCGAGGGCCGCATTTCCAGGCCGATCACGAACAGGAACATCACAACGCCGAGCTCGGCGGTATGCAGGATCGCCTGCGGGTCGGAGAACCAGCCCAGCCCGAACGGTCCGATCGCCAGGCCAGCGGCGAAGTAGCCCAGCACCGAGCCCAGGCCGGCCCGGCGGAACAAAGGCACCATCACCACCGCCGCGCCCAACAGGGCCACGACCTTGACCAGCTCGCTGGTCGCTGCTTCTACCGCCATGCGGTGTGTTCCCCAAGATCCAGAATCGGTTTCAACAATAGAGCAATGCCGATGACGGCAATAGCACGCGTGTTGCGCAGGATTGTCTTGGAGGTGGAACGATGATGGGCGCCCGCCCCGGCATCATCCCGAAACCGTTGCAAGTCGCTGTAGAGCCGAGCCCACGCTCGGCTGCTCTTCGTGCCGAGGCCAGAAGCAGCCGAGCATGGGATCGGCTCTACAGTAGATCCACGCCATGCGGGATGACGCACAACCGCCGCGCCCCGGTAGATCCACGCCATGCGTGGATAACGCCCCGACGCGGTTACCCACCCCGACAAAACGCGGCGTAATCGATATACCCCGGGAACGGCACGCCCGGCGCACACACCGGGCAATGCGGGTCCGGCCGGATGCCGGTCTCGCGGAAGCGCATGCCCAGCGCATCGAAGCGCAGCAGGCGGCCCACCAGCGGCTCGCCGATGCCCAGCAGCAGCTTCAGCACCTCGGCGGCCTGCAGCACGCCGGCCAGGCCAGGCAGCACGCCCAGCACACCGGCCTCGGAACAGTTCGGCGCGAACTCCGGCGGCGGCGGTTCCGGGAACAGGCAGCGATAGCACGGTGCCACGCCACGCTGGCGACCGGCATCAAACACGCTGACCTGGCCGTCGAAGCGCTCGATGGCGGCATACACCAGCGGCTTGGCGTGCTTGATGCAGGCGTCGTTGAGCAGGTAGCGCAGCGGGAAGTTGTCCGACCCATCCAGCACCACGTCCACGCCCTCGAGCAGCGCATCCACGTTCTCAGAGGTCACCCGCTCCGGCACCGCCTCGACCTCGATGGAGGGATTCAGCGCCAGCAGGCGCTCGCGTGCGGAATCGACCTTGAGCTGGCCGACGCTGGCCTCGGTGTGCACGATCTGCCGGTGAAGGTTGCTGCGCTCCACGCGGTCGTGGTCAGCGAGGCGCAGGTGCCCTACCCCAGCCGCTGCCAAGTAGAAACCAGCCGGTGCGCCCAGCCCGCCCGCGCCCAGTACCAGCACGCGCGCTTGCTGCAGCCGGCGCTGGCCGGCTTCGCCCACCTGCGGCAGCAGCAGGTGCCGCGAATAGCGATCAAAGAAATCGCGGTCGGCGGCGCTGGCGAGCGGCTGCACCAAGGGCAGCGACTGCTCGCGCCAGGCCACGGTACCACCCGTCACGGAAGCGACGTTTGTGTAGCCGGCCTCCAGCAGGAACTGCGCGGCATCGGCCGAGCGCTTGCCGCTCTGGCAGATCAGCAGGATCTCCTGGTCGCGCCGCGGCAGATGCGCGGCCGGGTCGGCCTGCAGCTCGCCCTTGGCCACGCCGCGCGCGCCCTCGGCCATGCCCCCGGCCCGTTCGTGCGCCTCGCGCACATCGATCAGCACCGCGCCGTGGGCCAGGCGCTCACGTGCCTGCGCGGGGGAAAGCTCTTGGATGCTCATGGCGGCATTATCACGCACGTGGCGGCAGGCCGCGTTGACCAGAATCTGTAGAGCCGAGCCCATGCTCGGCTGGCGCGCGTAGCGCGCCTGCGACAATGCGCGAAAAGCGGCCGAGCGCAGGCTCGGCTCTACAGGTCCACCGCAAGCCTACGGTAGCGCCAGCCCCGCGCCCGGGATCAGATCCCATTTCCCAACAACGAAAAAGGCGGCCCTGCGGCCGCCTTCCCGTGAATCACTTGCCCTTGACGTGCTTCATCAAGCGCCGCTTGGACTTGATCTGCCGCTCGGTGAGGACGTTCTTCTTGCCCTCGTACGGGTTGGTACCCTCGCGGAAGATGAAGCTCACTGGCGTGCCGATCAGCTTGAAGCGCTTGCGGAAGAAGTTCTCCAGGTAGCGCTTGTACGACTCCTGCAGTTCCTTCAGGCGCGTGCCGTGCACGATGAAGGTCGGCGGGTTGGAACCGGCCGGGTGCACGTAGCGCAGCTTGGAGACATGGCCGCGGATGGTCGGCGGCGGGTTGGTCTCGTAGGCCACTTCCAAGGCCTTGTTCACTTCGCTGGTGGTGAAAGTCTTGTTGGCCGACTCGTGCGCACGGTGCACCGCACGGAACAGCTCGCGCAGGCCCGAGCCGTGCTTGGCCGAAATGCGCACCGATTCGGCCCAGGGCACGAAGCCCAGCTTGAGCGACAGCATGGTTTCAGCCTGTTCGCGCTGGTACTCGGTCAGGCCATCCCACTTGTTGATGGCGATCACCAGCGCGCGGCCGGCGTCGAGCACGGCACCGAGCACGGTGGCGTCCTGGTCGGTCACGCCTTCGGTGGCGTCGAGCATCAGCACGGCCACCTGGCACTGCTCGATCGACTGCATGGTCTTGACCACCGAGAACTTCTCGACGACCTCGTCCACGCGCGAGCGACGGCGCAGGCCGGCGGTATCGATCAGGCGGTATTCGCGACCGTCGCGCTCCAGGTCCACTGCGATCGAGTCGCGGGTGGTGCCCGGTACGTCGGAGGCGATCATGCGCTCCTCGCCGAGGATGCGGTTGACCAGGGTCGACTTGCCCACGTTCGGGCGGCCGACGAAGGCGATGCGGATGCGGTTCGGATCGTTGTCCAGCTCTTCGGCGCTACCTTCTTCCGGCAGGCGCTGGATCACTTCGTCCAGCAGGTCGTCCAGGCCCTGGCGATGCGCGGCCGAGACGGTCAGCATTTCGCCGAAACCGTAGCGGGCGAACTCGGAGCGGACGCTGTCCTCGTCGGTACCGTCGATCTTGTTGATCAGCAGCAACGTCGGGCGCGACAGCTTGCGCAGCCACGCCAGGATCTCGTCGTCCAGCGCCGAGGTGCCCTCGCGGGCATCGACGACGAACAGGATCAGGTCCGCTTCGGCAGCCGCCGCACGCGCCTGGCGGGTGGTGGCACCGGCCAGGCCTTCGTCCTCACCGGCAATACCGCCGGTATCCACGACGAGGAAATGATTGTCCTCGTCGAGGCGGCAGACGCCGTAGTTGCGATCACGGGTGACGCCGGGCTGGTCATGGACCAGGGCGTCACGGGTGCGGGTCAACGCATTGAAAATGGTCGACTTGCCGACATTCGGCCGTCCAACCAGGGCGACCAAAGGCAGCATCGCGAGTACTCCGTATTAATTTGCCAACCGGAAGGCGGTCAGCTTGCCATCCACGTTCTGCACCAGCAGCACCCCGTCTGCGACGACCGGCTGGGCCAGCAGGGCGTCACCGCCACTCTTTGCCCGTGCCGCCATCGCACCATCGGAGGCCTGCAACCAGTGCACGTATCCCTTGTAGTCGCCGACCACGACGTAGTCGCCATGCAGCGCCGGGCCGGTCAGCGAGCGACGGGCCAGTGCCGTCTGCGACCACATGGCTGCGCCGCTGGCCTTGTCCAGGCCGAACACGCCGCCCTTGTTGTCGGTCACGAACACATTGCCCGACGACACCGCCACGCCACCCGCACCGCCGTGGTCGCGCGCCCACAGCGGGCGACCGGTCGGGCCTTCAATGGCCATCGTCTGGTTCTTGAAGCTGCTCACGAACAGGGTGTTGCCATCCAGCACCGGCGCGCCGTCCACATCGGCCATGCGCTCCAGCTCGGTACGGCCTTCACCGTTGCCCACGTTCTGTTCCCACAGGGTGCGGCCATCCTGCTGGGCCAGGGCGGCAACGGCGCCCTCGTCCTTGCCGATGAACAGCACGCCCGGGCCGGTCACCACCGGTGCGTTGCCACGCACGGTCAGCGCCGGCAGCTCGCTCGGGTTGAACCACTTCTGGGTGCCGTTGCCGGCATCGAACGCAGTGATACGGCCGTCGTTGCTGCGCACGTAGACCGCGCCCTGGGCGATGGCCGGCGCGGCGATGACTTCACCCGGAACACGGGCGCGCCACTTTTCGCTGCCGTCGTTGATGTCCAGCGCGATGACCTGGCCATCGAGCGTGCCGATCACGACCAGGTTCTCACCGACACCCGGGCCACCGGACAGGCGCAGCTTGGCCTTCTTCTTTTCCTTCTGCGGCTCCCAGGTCCAGACCTTCTTGCCGGTCTGCAGGTCAATGGCGTGCACGCCACCGGTGATCGCCGCAGCGAACACGTGGCCGTTGGCCACGGCCGGGCCCTGCCGCACGCCGATGCGGCGCTCACCCTTGCCGAGGTTGACCGACCAGGCCTTGTTGACCTTCAGGGTCGGCTCGAACTTGACCAGCTCAGCCGGTTCCTGTGCCTTCTTCGCGGCCGCGTCCTTGCCGGCGAACCAGCCCTTCATGGTGCTGCAGCCGGTCAGGGCCATGCCCATCAGGAGCACGGTGGCGACGCGGGTGATCATGACCTTCTGACTCATCAAACCGACTCCGCAGGGGCGGCGACGGTGCCGCCGGCGTCCATAACCTTGGTTTCCAGCAGGCGCCGCTGCGGCGCTGCCACGTCCAGCGTCTTCAGCGCCTTCTCGTACTGTGCGCGGGCCTCATCGCGCTTGCCCTGCGCCATCAGCGCATCGCCATGGATTTCCAGGCTGCTGCTGTCGGTGGCGCTGCCCAGCAGCTTGATCGCCTCGTCGCTCTTGCCGGTGGCCACCAGCAGGCGGGCCACGCGCTGGTCGACCACGCGCTGCAGGTCACCTTCAACCTTCACGCCGCGCAGGGTAGCCAGGGCTTCTTCGTTCTTGCCGGCGTCGACCTGGGCCTTGGCCAGCTGCAGCGCCGCCAGGTCGCCGTAAATGCTGGACGGGCCGGCTTCGAGCGCCTTGACCGCCTTGGCGGCGTCGTCGAGCTTGTTCTGCTGCAGGCCAACGAGCGCCTTCTGGTACTCGACATTGGCCGAGGCCAGCTTGCCGCCCTGATCCTTCTGGTACCACTGCCAGCCGGCAATGGCACCGATGGCGATGACCACGCCACCGAGGATGCTGGCGCCATTCTTCCGCAGCCAGCTGCGGACGCGTTCACTTTGTTCGTGCTCGTCGAGCAGATCGTCGATCGCCATGCGTACTCTCGCCCCGCCCATCGGGAGGGACCATTGGAATTAATCGAAGGTGGTGAAACCGCGCCTCAGTGCGAAACCGGGACTACGGAGCCTTCAGAGGATACCTGAAAGCGTGCCACGTTGGCTCGCTGGTAGGGGGTCAGATCGACGATAGCGCCGTTCTGCTGAACCTGGACCGCCGAGGCGTTGCCCAGGGTCACCCGGGTCACCTGGCCCGGCGTGAAGCTGCGGCTCTCGCCGGATTTGATCAGCGCCTTCTCGACAGTGCTGCCGTCCGGGCCGCCGATATCGACCCAGCTGTCGCCACTGAACTGCATGTCCAGCGTATTGGCGGCAGCGGCCGGTGGCGGGGCTGGACGCGGCACCGGGGCCAGCGAGGCCACGTACGGAGTGGCGGCCGGCTTGCTGGCCGGAGCGCTCGCCACTTCAGCCGGCGCCGAGGGCTCGACACCCGCAGCGGACGGGGTTACCGGCACGGCGGCCGGGATGGCGTCCAGCGAGGCGGTATTCGGCGACGGGGTGGCACTGCCATCGAAATGGCCACGGGTGGCAAACCACACCGGCACCGCCAGCACCGCGGTGATGCCGACATACAGCACGCGACGGCCGAGATTCTCGGCAATGCGGCGCGCACGCGGGGTATGGGTATGGCTGACCAGGGTGGGCGGAACCACCGGGCCGACCTGGGCCTGCTCCAGCAGCTCTCCCACGTCCACACCCAGAAGCCGCGCGTAGCTGCGCAGCTGGCCGCGCACGAACACCGGCGCGCCAAGCTTCTGCCATTGTTCTTCTTCCAGCGACCTGACCACCTGGACCGGCATTCGCAGGCGCGAGCCGACATCTTCGAGGGTCAGTCCGGCCGCCTCGCGGGCCTGGCGCAGGCGGGTGCCGCAGCCGGCCGCAGTCTCGAGAGCGCTCACAGTCTGGTCATCAATCACAATGCATCAACCCTGGAGTTAGGAGCCCGCTTCCTGCGGAAATTCCTGTCGAATCCGCTGAAGATAGCGATCAGATGCCGCCCGATCACCCAGCCGCGCTTCGATTTGAGACGCAAGTTGTAACACGGAACGCGTTGCGGGTGCAGCCGCAATCCTACGTTCGGCGAAGGCCCGCGCCTCCATGAAGCGGCCCTGGCGGAAGCTGAGCTGGGCCATCGCCTCCAGCGCGACCGGGTTTCCCGGCAGCACCGACAGCGCCGCGCGCAGGTCGCGCTCGGCACGTTCAAGTTGGCCAGCGTCCAGTGCACAGCTGCCCGCATTGGCCTGGGATTCGGCCGGTGTGGCGTAGCCCGGCGCCTGCAGCGCTCGATCGAACCACGCCAGCGACTCGGCCGGCCGCCCCTGCTGGCACAGCCACGCCCCGTAATTGTTGAGGATGTCACCGCGCTGCGGCGCCTGTTCGGCCGCCCTGCGGAAGCTCTCGCCCGCTTGCTGGCTCCGGCCACGGCGCTCATCGATGCCGGCCAGCAGCACCAGCGCATCCGGCGAGTCGGGCGCCAGCTTCAGCGCCTCGCGCGCCTTGCGTTCGGCCGCATCCAGGTTGCCGACCTGCATGTCACGGGCAGCCAGCGCCAACAGGTCCTGCAGGCGCACCTGGCGCCGCACGCTGTCCGGATCGCGCACCGAATAGACCGGCGCTTCGCTGGGGCCCAGCTTGGCCTTGGGTTGGGATTTGCAGCCACCGACCGCAACGGCCAGCACGCCTGCGAGAAGCGCCAGCCAGAGGCGGTCAGGCCGCGGCATCGCTCCCCTTCCCCGCCTGCAGCGTCTTGTTGAACTCCGCCTGGCGGCGGGTGCGGTCCATCACCTGGCCCTTGAGCTGGCCACAGGCGGCGTCGATGTCGTCGCCACGGGTGCGGCGGACCATCGTCAGCACGTTGCTGTCGAGCAGGATCTTCTGGAAGGCGCGGATGTTGGCCTCCTCGGAACGCTCGTAGCGGGTGCCCGGGAACGGATTGAACGGGATCAGGTTGACCTTGCCCGAATCCTTGGCCTGCACCGCGTTGTCGAACTGGCGCATCAGGCGGGCCAGCTCGCGGGCATGCTCGGGCTTGTCGTTGATGCCCTTCATCAGGGTGTATTCAAAGGTGACCGATTCGCGGCGCTTGTTGGCGCGCAGGTAGCGTGCGCACGAGGCCATCAGCTCGGCGATCGGGTACTTCTTGTTGAGCGGCACCAGCGTCTCGCGCAGTGCGTCGTTCGGCGCATGCAGCGACACCGCCAGCGACACGTCGCTTTCGGCAGACAGGCGGTCGATCTGCGGCACCAGGCCGGAGGTCGACAGGGTCACGCGCTTGTTGGCCAGGCCGTAGCCCAGGTCGTCGCGCATCACGCTCATGGCGCGCACGACGTTGTCGAAATTCATCAGCGGCTCGCCCATGCCCATCATCACCACGTTGGTGAGGCGGCGCATCTGGTGCGGCACGTTGCCCAGGTGGCGTGCGGCAACCCACACCTGGCCGATGATCTCGGCGGTGGTCAGGTTACGGTTGAAGCCCTGGGTGGCGGTGGAGCAGAACGTGCAGTTCAGGCCGCAACCGACCTGCGAGGACACGCACAACGTGCCGCGGGTCTTGTCCGGGATGTACACGGTCTCGATGGCGTTCTTGCCATCCACGCCCATCGCCAGCAGCCACTTGTGGGTGCCGTCGGCGGAGGGCTTGTCGAACACGATGTTCGGAACCAGCACCTCGGCATGGGCCTGCAGCTTGGCGCGCAGGACCTTGCCGAGGTCGGTCATTTCATCGAAATCGGTGACGTAGCGATGGTGGATCCACTTCATCACCTGATGGGCACGGAACTTCTTCTCGCCGAGAACCTCGACGAAAAACTTCTCCAGGCCCGCGCGATCGAGGTCGAGCAGGTTCTGCTTGCCAGCCGTGGGTGCCGACTTCGGCAGCGGCTGGATGGCGGGGGACTGTACGACCTCGTTCACGGCATTACTCTCAGCGCGAGACGACTTCGGTGGCGGCGAAGAAGTAGGCGATCTCAATCGCAGCATTCTCGACCGAGTCCGAGCCGTGTGCGGCGTTGGCATCGATGGATTCGGCGAAGTCGGCGCGGATGGTGCCCGGCGCGGCTTCCTTCGGGTTGGTGGCGCCCAGCAGGTCGCGGTGGGCCAGGACGGCGTTCTCGCCTTCCAGGGCCTGGATCATCACCGGGCCGGAGATCATGAACTCGACCAGCGCGTTGAAGAACGGACGCTCGCGGTGCACGGCATAGAAGCCTTCGGCTTCACGGCGCGACAGCTGCTTGTACTTGGCGGCCACGACCTTCAGGCCGGCCTTCTCGAAGCGGGCGTAGATTTCGCCGATGACGTTCTTGGCAACGGCGTCCGGCTTGATGATCGAAAGGGTGCGCTCCAGCGCCATGGGATGTCTCCAATGGAATCGGGCCGCTGATGGCCCGAAGGGTAACATGAAAAAAACCCGCGTCGGGACGCGGGCTTAGCCTGATAAACGTAGGCGAATTGTAAAAGATAACGTGGCCGGGTGGTAGAGGGCCATGTGGCCCTGTTGTAGCGCCGAGCCCATGCTCGGCTGGCCTTTGGGCCGAAGAGCAGCCGAGCGCGGGCTCGGCTCTACAGGTTCAGGTCCACCCATCTCACCCACCTGAGTGAAATCTGACCGAGCCCGCCGATTTTGCTGCACTGCAAAATGCCATACGGTACCGTCTGGTCCTAGTATCAAACAATCGTTTGATTAAGGTCTGCCCGCCGATGGCCAAACCCGCCCACTTCTCGACCAAGGACCGGATCCTCGGCGCGGCCGAGGAGCTGTTCGCCCAGCACGGCTTCGCCGGCACCTCGCTGCGCCAGGTGACCAGCCAGGCCGACGTCAACATCGCCGCGGTCAACTACCACTTCGGTTCCAAGGAAAATCTGGTCAATGAGGTCTTCCGCCGCCGCATGGACGAGATGACCGGCGCGCGCCTGGCGCAGCTGGAGCGGGCCCGCAGCGAACACCCCGGCGAACTGCGCCCGGTGCTGGCCGCCTTCGTCGAGCCGGCCCTGGCGCTGGCCCAGGACCGCCAGAACGGCGGCGCCTTCGTGCGCGTGATTGCCCGCGCCTACGCCGAGAAGAACGACAACCTGCGCAAGTTCCTGTCCGACCACTACGGCCACGTGCTGCGTGCGTTCGGCAAGGCCATCGGCGAATGCGTACCGGACCTGAGCAAGGAGGAGCTGTACTGGCGCCTCGACTTCCTGGCTGGCTCGCTCACCTATGCCATGGCCGACTTCGGGCTGATCAAGCGTCCCGCCGGTGTCACCGAAGCGGCGCATCGTGCCCATGCCGCCCACGAACTGATCCATTTCGCCGAAGCCGGGTTCCGCGCCGCCGCACGTGCCAGCGCCCTGCCCGCTTCCCGTTGATTCCACCCAGTAACTGCTGACCAACAAAGGCCCTACACCATGTCCAATTCCCTGCTAGTCCGCCGCGCCGCCGTGCTGGGTGCCGGCGTCATGGGTGCCCAGATCGCCGCCCACCTCACCAACGCCGGCGTCGACACCGTGCTGTTCGACCTGCCTGCGAAGGAAGGTCCGGCCGATGGCATCGTGCTGAAGGCGATCGCCAACCTGGGCAAGCTGAGCCCGGCGCCGCTGGCCAGCAAGTCGCTGGCCGAAGCCATCACCCCGGCCAATTACGACTCCGGCCTGGAGCAGCTGAAGGACTGCGACCTGATCATCGAGGCCATCGCCGAGCGCATGGACTGGAAGCAGGACCTGTACAAGAAGATTGCGCCGTTCGTGGCCGACCACGCGGTGCTGGCCTCCAACACCTCGGGCCTGGGCATCAACAAGCTGGCCGACGTGCTGCCCGAACAGCTGCGCCACCGCTTCTGCGGCGTGCACTTCTTCAACCCGCCGCGCTACATGCACCTGGCCGAGCTGATCCCGGCCACCACCACCGACGCCGCCGTGCTGGAAGGCCTGGAAGAATTCCTGGTCACCACCCTGGGCAAGGGCGTGGTGTACGCCAAGGACACCCCGAACTTCATCGGCAACCGCATCGGCGTGTTCTCGATCCTGTCCACCATCCACCACACCCAGCAGTTCGGCCTGGGCTTCGATGAAGTGGACGGCCTGACCGGCCCGCTGGTCGGTCGCCCGAAGTCGGCGACCTATCGCACCTCCGACGTGGTCGGCCTGGACACCATGGCGCACGTCATCAAGACCATGGGCGACACCCTGCCGAATGATCCGTGGCATGAGTTCTTCAAGTCGCCGAAGTGGCTGGACGCGCTGATTTCCAAGGGCGCGCTGGGCCAGAAGACCGGCGCCGGCATCTTCCGCAAGGTCGGCAAGGACATCGTGGTACTGGATCTGGAGAAGCAGGACTACCGTCCGGCCGACCGCACCGCCGCACCGGAAGTGGTCGAGATCCTGAAGATCAAGAACCCGGCCGAGAAGTTCGCCAAGCTGCGCGAGAGCCAGCACCCGCAGGCGCAGTTCCTGTGGGCGACCTTCCGCGACCTGTTCCACTACAGCGCCTACCACCTGGCCGACATCGCCGAGACCGCGCGCGACGTCGATCTGGCCATCCGCTGGGGCTACGGCTGGTCGCTGGGCCCGTTCGAAACCTGGCAGGCCGCCGGCTGGAAGCAGGTCGCACAGTGGATCGCCGATGACATCGTGGCCGGCAAGAGCATGAGCAACGCCCCGCTGCCGGACTGGGTGTTCGATGGCCGCGACGGCGTGCACGCCGCCGAAGGCAGCTACAGCCCGTCGCGCAACGCCAAGCTGCCGCGTTCGTCGCTGCCGGTGTACCAGCGCCAGCGCTTCCCGGATCCACTGCTGGGCGAGCAGTTCGCTCCGGGCGAAACCGTGTTCGAGAACGACGGCCTGCGCATGTGGCACGACGGCGATGGCATCGCGGTGGTCAGTTTCAAGACCAAGATGAACACCGTCTCCGACCAGGTGCTGGACGGCCTGCAGGAATGCGTCAGCCGCGCCGAGAAGGACTTCCAGGGCCTGGTGATCTGGCAGCAGAAGGAACCCTTCTCCGCCGGTGCCGACCTGGCCGGTGCGCTCGGCCTGCTGCAGGCCGGCAAGGTCGACCAGTTCGAGGAAATGGTCGCCAACTTCCAGCGCACCAGCCAGCGCATCAAGTACTCCCTGGTGCCGGTGGTGGCCGCCGTGCGTGGCCTGGCCCTGGGCGGCGGCTGCGAGTTCCAGATGCACAGCGCCAAGACCGTTGCCTTCCTGGAAAGCTACATCGGCCTGGTCGAAGCCGGCGTCGGCCTGCTGCCGGCCGGTGGCGGCCTGAAGGAACTGGCCGTGCGTGCCTCGCAGGCCGCAGGCCCGGGCGGCGACGTGTTCGCCGAACTGAAGAAGACCTTCGAGACCGTGGCGATGGCCAAGGTGTCCAACTCGGCGGTCAACGCCAAGGAGCTGGGCCTGCTGCGCAGCACCGACAAGGTGGTGTTCAACAGCTACGAGGCCCTGCATATCGCCAAGGCCGAAGCACGCGCCCTGGCAGAAGCGGGCTACCGCCCGCCGCTGCCGGCACGCCGCATCCAGGTCGCCGGTGACGTGGGTATCGCCACCTTCAAGATGATGCTGGTCAACATGCTGGAAGGCCGCTTCATCAGCCCGTACGACTACGAGATCGCCGAGCGCATCGCCACCGTGCTGTGCGGCGGCAAGGTCGACCGCGGCACCCTGGTCGACGAAGAGTGGCTGCTGACCCTGGAGCGCAAGCACTTCGTCGAACTGGCCCAGCAGGAAAAGACCCAGGCCCGCATCGCGCACATGCTGAAGACCGGCAAGCCGCTGCGTAACTGATCGCCCATCCCTGCTTCCGGTGGGTGCCGACCGTTGGTCGGCACTCCGGCTAAAAAATTCAAGAGATCACTGCAATGACCAAGCAAATCCAGGACGCCTACATCGTCGCCGCCACCCGCACCCCGGTGGGCAAGGCGCCCAAGGGCATGTTCCGCAACACCCGCCCCGACGACATGCTTGCGCACGTGCTGCGCAGCGTCGTCGCCCAGGCCCCGGGCGTGGACGTCAACCGCATCGATGACGCGATCATCGGCTGCGCCATGCCCGAAGCCGAGCAGGGCATGAACGTGGCGCGCATCGGCGTGCTGCTGGCTGGCCTGCCAAACACCATCGCCGCGCAGACCGTGAACCGCTTCTGCTCCTCCGGCCTGCAGGCCGTGGCGCAGGCCGCCGACGCGATCCGCCTGGGCAACGCCGACCTGATGCTGGCCGGTGGCACCGAGTCGATGTCGATGGTGCCGATGATGGGCAACAAGATCGCCATGGCGCCGAGCGTGTTCGACAACGACCACGTGGCCATCGCCTACGGCATGGGCATCACTGCCGAGAAGGTCGCCGAAGAGTGGAAGGTCTCGCGTGAAGACCAGGACGCCTTCGCCCTCGCCTCGCACCAGAAGGCCATGGCCGCGATCCAGAACGGCGAGTTCAAGGACGAGATCAGCCCGTACGAGATCGTCTCGCACCTGCCGGACCTGGCCGACGGCCAGCGCATCATCACCCGCAACAAGATCGCCGACACCGACGAAGGCCCCCGCCCGGACTCCTCGGCCGAAGGCCTGGCCAAGCTGCGCCCGGTGTTCCGCAACGGCCAGTTCGGCGGCACCGTCACCGCCGGTAACTCGTCGCAGATGAGCGATGGCGCCGGTGCCGTGCTGCTGGCCTCGGAACAGGCGATCAAGGACTACGGCCTGACCCCGCTGGCCCGTTTCGTCAGCTTCTCGGTGGCCGGGGTGCGCCCGGAAGTGATGGGCATCGGCCCGATCGCCGCGATCCCGAAGGCACTGAAGCAGGCGGGCCTGACCCAGGACCAGCTGGACTGGATTGAACTGAACGAAGCGTTCGCCGCGCAGTCGCTGGCGGTGATCCGCGATTGCGGCCTGGACCCGGCCAAGGTCAACCCGCTGGGCGGCGCGATTGCCTTGGGCCACCCGCTGGGTGCAACCGGCGCGATCCGTACCGCAACCCTGCTGCACGGCCTGCGTCGTCGCCAGCAGAAGTACGGCATGGTGACGATGTGCATCGGCACCGGCATGGGCGCGGCGGGTATTTTCGAAGCGCTGTAAGGTTCAAAGCGTTGCCGGCTGATTGTTGGTCGGCTGTGGGGCCCGGGTGGGTGAGGCTGCCCGGGACGCGCCGTAAACCCGTCCCTGAAGTGACCCCCGAGACTTGGACGGGGTCAGGCGGCCGATTGGGCCTGTTGGGCCTGCTCCCGGTACTGTACCGGGCTCAGGCCCTTCAATTTCAACTTGATTCGCTCTTGGTTGTAGTACTGGATGTATTCCACCAGCC
>NZ_JAZKVY010000401.1:0-371 GCF_036624925.1 Stenotrophomonas sp. A3_2 | reverse complement strand
AAGGGGCTGGCGGAGGCCGCGATCAAGGCGTACTGCCCACCGGCAAGTTAAGGGGTCGGCAGGGCTGCGCCCTGCACCTGCAGAGGCTGCATGCAACGGCAACGGCAACGTCAAAAGCGGGCATTCCGTGGAATGGCGGGGGGGGGGGGGGGGGGGGGGGGGGGGGGCGGCCCGGCGGGGGCGGTGGGGGGGGGGGCGGCCCGCCCGGGGGGCCCCCCCCACGGCCACCCGCCCCGTCGGGCCCCCGCCCCCCCCCCCCCCCCGCCCCCCGCCATCCCACGGAATGCCGCTCTGGCTCTGGCTTTGGCAGTTGCAGTTGCACTGGGCGGGTGCCGGGCGCAGCCCGGCCGACCAACCCCTTGATTTCGGGA
>NZ_JAZKVY010000400.1:0-335 GCF_036624925.1 Stenotrophomonas sp. A3_2 | reverse complement strand
GATACGGCACCGGTTGGCGATGGAGCCACCGTACTCGTCCGTGCGGCGGTTCATCGCGGGCAGCAGGAACTCGTGCAGCAGGTAGCCCATGCCGGCGTCGACGTAAAGAATATCGAACCCGGCGCGCCTTGCCCGCACGGCCGCTTCCGCGTGCCAGCGGCGGAGATCGGCGATGTCCTCGCGCGACATGATGCGGCTGCGCAGATTGCCCATGAAGGGGACATGGGTGGGCATCCAGCCGAAACCTGAAGGCGAGATCGGCGGCAGGCGGGAGGTGCGGTTCATCGTCATGCCGCCGCCGTGCCAGAGTTCGATGCCGGCGAGCGCGCCGTGGC
>NZ_JAZKVY010000399.1:0-379 GCF_036624925.1 Stenotrophomonas sp. A3_2 | reverse complement strand
GATACTGCGCGGCGCGGTGGGGGCCGGGTGGGCGGGCGCGGAGCTTGGGCTGGAGAGCGAGGGGGTTGGCCTGCGGCGCGAGGGGGCGCGCGGCGTGCCGGATCGCGTGGTGACCTGGACGGAGACGAACTATCTGCGGTTTCCGGCGAGCTGGCTCGATCGGCCGACCGGCCTGCCGGCGCAGGCGGCGCCGGATCATGGGCGGCTGGCGCGGGAGGTGGCGCGGCGGCGCCGGCGGATGACGGTCTCCGCGCGGGCGCGGCTGCTGATCTTCAAGGCGCTGCATGATGGGGCCTGCGCGCAGGATGCGGTGGCGCGCGCGATGGGCATGTCGCCGCGGACGTTGCGGCGGCGGCTGGCGGAGGAGGGCACGTCGTTC
>NZ_JAZKVY010000398.1:0-322 GCF_036624925.1 Stenotrophomonas sp. A3_2 | reverse complement strand
GAGCGGCGATATCGTCACTTTGCTGCGCAATCAGCAAGTCGGTCCGAACGTCTATCCGGGGGTTCCGGCGGAATTCTCCAACTGGCGTGACGAGCAGCGGGCCTGGGCCGAAACCTGCGTCCTGTTCAACAAGAGCTACCACATGGCCGAACTGATGGTCGAGGGGCCGGGCGCGTTCGATTTCCTGCTGGGGCTGGGCATCAACAGCTTCAAGGGCTTCGTGCCGGGCAAGGCCAAGCAGATGGTGCCAACCAGCCACGAGGGGTTTGTGATCGGCGACGGCATCCTGTTCTATCTCAGCGAGAATGAGTTGCTGTTCGTC
>NZ_JAZKVY010000397.1:0-359 GCF_036624925.1 Stenotrophomonas sp. A3_2 | reverse complement strand
GGCCGGGCCGAGGTGGGGTGGCGGGACACGCTGCAAGTACATCCCTGTAAGCTCGATGGCGCCTTGCTCGTGTGCGCTGTCCTGCGCACACGGCAAGACCGGGGTTGGGCGTCCTGCCCAACCCGCCCGAGGCATGCCTCGGGCCCCTGCGGCTCACGCCCCCGCAACCGGACCCACCCCGCCTTCGACAGACCTCCGCGATCTGTCGGAACAGCTCATGGGGTCAGATCCGTTTTCCGAAGGAAAACGGATCTGACCCCGGAATTTCATTCGATATCTGACAGATTTTCATCCACTCATGGCGTGGATCTACTGGCCGCCGGCCAATTGTCGAAGGCGGGGCACTGTGGGTTTGCGGG
>NZ_JAZKVY010000396.1:0-344 GCF_036624925.1 Stenotrophomonas sp. A3_2 | reverse complement strand
CGGGGGCGTGAGCCGCATGGGCCCGAGGCATGCCTCGGGCGGGTTGGGCAGGACGCCCAACCCCGGTCTTGCCGTGTGCGCAGGACTGCGCCCACGTGCAAGCGGCGACCGAGCTTACAGGGGTGAGGGCGCTTTTCTTTCGAAGCACTGCGTCGCAAGCGCCCGAACGCACACCCGCCCGCGGCGGGGCCGGGCCCCGGCGGGGGACTTGCAGCGGCGCCCGCACCCGGACCTACCCCGCCTCCCCTCAGGAAACCAGCTTCTGCTGTTGCTGTTGCTGTTGCTGTTGCTGTTGCTCTGGATCGTAGCGGGTGCAGGGCGCAGCCCTGCCTAGCAACCCTATA
>NZ_JAZKVY010000395.1:0-518 GCF_036624925.1 Stenotrophomonas sp. A3_2 | reverse complement strand
GGGGGGGGGGGGGGGGGGGGGGGGGGGGGGGGCGGCGCGGCCCCCCCCCCCCCCGCCGCGCCGCGGGCGGGCGGCCCCCCCCCCCCCCCCCCCCCCCCCCCCCCCCCCCCCCCCCCCCCCCCCCCCCGCCTTCGACGGTTTCCCGGTCACGGAGGGTCCATCCACGCCATGCGTGATGAAAACAGTCAGATATCGACAAACAAGATGGGGTCAGATCCCTTTTGCGGGGGGAAAACGGTGGGGCCCCCAAGGGGTTGGTGGGAGATCGCGGGAAACAGTGGCAGGGGGGGTGGGCGGCGCCGGGCGCGGGGGGCGGGGGCGGCCCCCCGCCCCCCCCCCGGCGCGGGGTGGGCGCCGCCCCCCCCCCCCCCCCCCCCCCCCCGCCCAGCCAGCAGACACCCCAGAGCCGGCTGTTGCCTTGGACGTTGCTCTGGCTTGTAGCAGGTGCAGGGCGCAGCCCTGCCGCCGCCTCCGGGAGGTAAACTAGCCGGATGCCTTCCCGTCCCGCGCACGACCTG
>NZ_JAZKVY010000394.1:0-397 GCF_036624925.1 Stenotrophomonas sp. A3_2 | reverse complement strand
GGCAGCCGCTTGCTCGTGTGCGCTTTCCTGCGCACACGGCAAGACCGGGGTTGGGCGTCCTGCCCAACCCGCCCGAGGCATGCCTCGGGCCCATGCGGCTCACGCCCCCGCAACCGGACCCACCCCGCCTTCGACAGATTCCTGCGATCTGTCGTAGATCCACGCCATGCGTGGATGAACTTTCATCGAAATCGAATATTTCGAGAATTGAACGAAAAGCATCCACGCATGGCGTGGATCGACCGTGTCGCCCAAGGTCGACACCTACCCACAGCAGCGGGCATCTGTCGGAGGTGGGGCGGGGTGGGGGGGGGCGCCCCCGGGGGGGCCCCGGGGGGGGCCGCACCCCCCCCCGCCGGGGGGGGGGGCGGTGGGGCGGGCCCCACACCCCCCCCCC
>NZ_JAZKVY010000393.1:0-376 GCF_036624925.1 Stenotrophomonas sp. A3_2 | reverse complement strand
GGACGCGTTGCGCCGCGCCCCGGGTACGATGGCCTTCTACGAACCGCTGCACGAGGCACTCGCTGGCCTGACCCTGGCGGAAATCGACCGCAATTCGGCGGCTTCCTGGCCATCCGGCCACCCGGTGGGCGCGCCGTATTTTCAGGAATATGCCCCTCTGCTCGCGCGACGCGCCGGCGCCACCGGGTTTCAGCCGCGTTTTTCCTACCACGACCACTTCCTGCTGCCGCGGGCACCGGATGGCGCGCTCTCCGCCTGGCTGCATGGCCTGGTGGAGGAGGCGCATTGCGCCGATGCCCTGCCAGTCCTGAAATTCTGCCGCAGTCTGGGGCGCGTCGGCTGGATGCGGCGCCGCTTTCCTCGCGCGCTCCATATC
>NZ_JAZKVY010000040.1:0-29238 GCF_036624925.1 Stenotrophomonas sp. A3_2 | reverse complement strand
GCTGACTGCTGACTGCTGTTGGTGGGTGTCGACCTTGGTCGTCACCAGAGCAAGCGCAGCGAAGCGACCCGCTTTTGCTTTTCTTTTTTCTTTTCCGTGGCTGGACGCCCACGGAAACTGTCAGAGGCCGGGCGGGGTGGGGTGGCGGGGGGGTGCGCCGGCGGGGTGGCCCCGGCCCCCCCCCCCGGCCCCGGGCCCCGCGGGCCCCCCGCCCCCCCCCCCCCCCCCCCCCCCCCCACCCCGCCATCCCCACGGATAGCCAGCTTTTGACGTTGACGTTGCTTCTGCGGGTGCAGGGCGCAGCCCTGCAAACAAACCCCACCCTCAGTAGCGGGGCCGGCCTTCTTCCAGCACCTGGCGCAGGAACGGCACGGTGATCCGCCGCTTCGCCGCCAGCGATTCGCGGTCCAGCCAGTCCAGCAGCGTGATCAACCCACCCAGCTCGCGCCCGGTGTGCGACAGCAGCCACTCGATGGCCGCTTCGTCGATGGCCAGGCCGCGTCGCAGCGCGCGCTCGCGCAGCACCGCAGCACGACCTTCCTCATCCAGCGGCTGCAGCAGCACGCGCACGCACTGGCCCAGCCGCGAACGCAGGTCCGGCAGTACCAGGCCCAGTTCTTCCGGCGCCTTCTGCGCCGTGTACAGCACGGTCACGCCTGCTGCACGCGCGCGGTTGTGGAAATCAAACAGCGCGATCTCGTCCTCGCGGTTGCCGGCAACCTCGTCCAGCCCGTCCAGCGCCACCAGTTCGCGTGCGTCCAGCCCGTCGAGCGCTGCACGAACGCGGCCGGCGGCGCTGGCCAGTGGCACGTACGTCGGCAGGCGCCCGGCCTGCTCGGCGCTGGAGCACGTCGCCAGCGCCTGGTGGGTCTTGCCGGTTCCCGCAGCGCCTTCCAGGTAGACCCAATCGTGGCTGGCACCGACCGCGATCGCGCGCAGCTGCGCCAGCGCGCCATCCGGCGCGCCGATGAAGGTCTCCAGGCGCTGGTCCCGCGGGTAATGCAGGGCCAGCGGCAGTTGCGGCACGCCCATCACTTCAGGTCGGGGCCCTTGTCGGTCGGAACGATGATATGGGGGGCGTCGACCACGCCATCAAGCACGATCGCCGGCTTCTCGCCCACGTACAGCTCGCTCTGGCGGTAACGCTGGTGGGCATAGCGCAGCAGCACGTTGGTCACCGCCGCCACCGGCAGCGCCAGCAGCATGCCGAGGAAGCCGAACAGCTGGCCGCCGGCCATCACCGCGAAGATCACCGCCACCGGATGCAGGCCGATCTTGTCGCCGACAATGCGCGGGGTCAGTACGTAGCTCTCCAGCAGCTGGCCCACGGTGAACACCACGCCGACCAGGATCAGCAGCTTCAGGTCGAAACCCTGTGCCTGCACCAGCGCGGCAATCACCGCCATCAGCACGCCGGTGGTCGCGCCCAGGTAGGGGATGAAGCTGATCAGGCCGGCAATCAGGCCAATCAGCAGGCCCAGCTTGAGGCCTACCAGCGACAGGCCGCCGGCGTAGATCACGCCCAATGCCAGCATCACCAGGAACTGGCCGCGGATGAACGCCCCCAACACCTCGTTGGACTCACGCGCCAGCGCAGTGATGGTGCCGATGTGGTTGCGCGGAATCACCGAGGCCACCCGCTCGACCAGCTTGTCCCAGTCGCGCAGGAAGTAGAACGCCAGGATCGGCAGCAGCAGGATGTTGACCACCCAGGTCACCATCGCAAAACCCGAACGCGAGACGTAGCCCATGAACGTGGTGGCGACGCCGCCGGCCTGCTGCCAGTGGCTGCGCACCCACTCGATCAGGCGGTCCGGATCCAGCCACTGCATCACTTCCAGGCCGGTCTTCTGCTCGAACCAGGGAATCCCCTTTTCCATCAGCCACGCCTGCGCCTGCGGCGCGACCGCGATCAGGGTGGTGATCTGGCGCTCGATCATCGGCACCAGCACCAGCAGCAGCGCCACGATCACCAGCACCATCGCCGCGAACACCAGCACCACGCCGGTCATGCGCGAGCGGCCGGTGGCCTCGATGCGGTCCACCAGCGGGTCGCCCAGCCAGGCCAGTGCCAGCGCCAGCACGAACGGGGTCAGGATCGGGGCCAGCAGCCACACCACCCAGCCGACCAGGCCGGCGAACAGGATGTACTTCAGCCGGCGCAGGAACTGCGCGATTTCCGCTTCCGGGGTCAGGGTCATCGCAGGCGGTACTCATTGCTGACCGGTGCTGCGACCGGGGCACCGGTGGTGTCGTCGATCGGCGTCGGCAGGGCCGGCAGCGGCGCGCTCGGCACCAGTACACCGTTGTCACCCAGCATGCGGTTGAAGCCGGCCAGGCCGGTGGTCATCTCCAGGCTCAGCTCCAGCTGGCCGGCCGAAGCATGCAGCGGGGTGACGTTGCGCACCACCGGCACCTCGCGCAGGCCGGCGGCCAGGCGCAGGTAGTCGTCGGCACTGTTGATGCCGGTGACCACCACGCGGTAGGTTCCGGCCTGGCCGACGGCGGCGCCGGCCTTCGCATAGCGCCTGACCAGCGCATCGGCGGCGCCATCGGCGCCGGCCGCCATCGCCCGCATGGCGTTGGCGTCCTTGCTGGTCCACTTGTTCAGCTCACGGCCGTTGTCGACGAACACCCAGTCCGCCTGCCAGCCGCCGTTGGCGCGGTAGAGCTTGCCGATCAGCTGCATCGGCGGTGAGTAGCGCGAGGAGGCGCGGGCCACGGCGGCACTGTCCTGGCGCCAGATGGCACCGGCCAGCGCCTGCTCGGCGGCACCGCCGCTGGGCAGGCCGAGCTTGTAGCCGCGCTCGATGGCGCGGTTCAGCAGTGGGCGGGCGGCATTGGCCTGCTGCACGCTAACCAGGCGCGGTCCGCTGCCGTCATCCACGGCCAGCCACACCACCGGCTTCGGTCGCGGCTGCGGCCACAGCGGCAGGCCCAGCGCCGAGACCAGCGAATCGACGTCGTCCTCGCGGAAACGGGCCACCAGCAGGGTCCGGAAGCTCGGCGCGCCGCTGGCGCCTACGCTCTGGTCCTGCTTGTAGTCGTAGCTGGCCACGTAGTCCTTGGCATTGCGCAGTGCCTGCACCACACCGGGGCGCGACATCACGTTGCGATCACCGGACAGCTTGCCCAGTACCACGCTCAGGGCGCGGGCCAGGGCGCCGTTGCGATCGGCTTCGGCTTGGCTGTTGACGGGCACTTCGGCCTCGTACGCGCCACTGGCGGTGGCGACATCACCCTCGGTGCGAAGGCCGCTCTGGGCCATCGTGGCCACCGGCAGGCTCAGCGCAAGGAGCAGGGTCAGAATCAGGCTGCGGCGCATCAGGACATCCATTGGCTCGACGTATCCGGGGGAATTGTTGCCCGAATACGGCCTTTGCGCCAATGCGGCCTGTTAAAATCGCCCGTTCAACCCCTGCCAGCGCCGACGCCCGTGACCAACACCCCGTCTTCCGCCCCCTCCCCCCTTACCTATCGTGACGCGGGTGTCGACATCGACGCCGGCAACGAGCTGGTCGAGCGGATCAAGCCCCTGGTCAAGCGCAGCTTCCGGCCGGAAGTGATGGGCGGCCTGGGCGGCTTCGGCGCCCTGTTCGACCTGTCCAACAAGTACCGCGAGCCGGTGCTGGTGTCGGGTACCGACGGCGTGGGCACCAAGCTGAAGCTGGCGCACCAGCTGAACCGCCACGATACGATCGGCATCGACCTGGTCGCCATGTGCGTGAACGACGTGCTGGTACAGGGTGCCGAGCCGCTGTTCTTCCTGGACTACTTCGCGACCGGCAAGCTGGACATCGACACCGCCGCGGCGGTCGTGGGCGGCATCGCCAACGGCTGCACCGAGGCCGGCTGCGCGCTGATCGGTGGTGAAACCGCTGAAATGCCCGACATGTATGCCCCGGGCGAATACGACCTGGCCGGCTTCACGGTGGCCGCGGTCGAGAAGAGCGAGCTGAAGGACGGCGCCAGCGTGGCTGCCGGCGACGTGCTGATCGGCATCGCCTCGTCCGGCCCGCACTCCAACGGCTACTCGCTGGTGCGCCGCATCTACGACCGTGCCGGCCGCCCGGCCGAGCTGGAGCTGGAAGGCGGCGTGAAGCTGGTCGATGCGCTGATGGCGCCGACCCGCCTGTACGTCAAGCCGATCCTGGCGCTGCTGAAGTCACACGGCGAGGCCATTCACGGCATGGCCCACATCACCGGTGGCGGGCTGACCGAGAACATCATCCGCGTGGTGCCCGACGGCCTCGGCCTGGACATCCAGGCCTCGTCCTGGACCCTGCCGCCGGTATTCCAGTGGCTGCAGAAGGAAGGCGCCGTGGCCGACAGCGAGATGTGGCGCACCTTCAACTGCGGCATCGGCTTCGTGCTGATCGTCGCGCCGGACCAGGAGGCTGCCGTGTCCGAGGCGGTCAGGGCGCAGGGCCTGGAGCACTGGACCATCGGCCAGGTGGTCACCGCCGAAGGCGCCGAGCGCGTCCACATCGGCTGAGCCCGGCAACCAGGAGCCCGCATGGACGCAACGCCCCCCCTGGCACCCACCCCGGTACCACCGCCGTTGGCGGCGGTGCCGGTCTTCAGCAGGCAGGACGCTGACCACCTGCGCGCGCTGTCCATCGCCCACTATGTGTTCGGTGGCCTGATTGCGCTGCTCTCGCTGTTTTTCATTCTGTACATCGTGCTCGGCATCAGTGCGCTGAGCGGCCATCTGCCGATGAACTCCGGGGGCCAGCCCTCGTCGCCGGCCGAACAGCGCCTGTTCGGCTGGGTGTTCACGGTCCTGGGGACCGTGTTCGTCGCCGGCGGCCTGGGCATGGCCGCATTCGTCATCCATGCCGGCCGCTGCGTGGCCCGGCGGCGTCGTTACCTGCTGTGCCTGATCGTGGCCGGCCTGCTCTGCCTGTTCGCGCCGCTGGGCACCGTTCTAGGGGTTTTCACCCTGGTCACACTGCTGCGCCCGCAGGTGAAGGCCGCCTTCAATGCAGCTGGCACGGCTGCATGACGATGCCGGGCGCGCCTCCGCCATTGCCACAGCAGACCCTGGCGCAGCTGCAGTTGGCCAGCCACCTGCAGACGCTGAAGGTGCTGTTCTACGCGCTGGCAGGTTTCCACTGGCTGGCCGCGTTGGCCTTCCTCGGTTTCATCGGCCTGGTCGCCAGCTCACGCGGGCTGGCCGATGGCGCGGTACTGGCCACGGTCTACGGGGTCATTTCGCTGTTGGCGGCCGCGCTTGGCGTCGTGCAGCTGCACACCGCACGCCTGCTGTCGCGCCGCACCGGGCTGGCCTGGTGCCAGCGCGCGGCCTGGCTGGCGGTACTGGCTGGCCCGCTGGGCATGGCCCTGACCGCCTATGCCCGGGTGTTCCTGTCCAAGCCTGACATGGCCGCATTGTTCGACCGCGGCGACCACCTCAGTGCCTGAGCCCGCAGGCAACCCATCGCTTCCTCCTGACCGATTCGACATGTCCGCGCCCGCCACCGCCGCAAACGCCACTGCCCGCGGCTATCGTGTTTCACTGCCCAAGAAGCTGGCCTTCGCCGCCGTACTGGCCGTGTTCCTGGTCAGCTGGATCGATCCGCTGTGGCCCGTCGAACAGGCCCTGCACAGCTCGCTGACCGTCGTCGGCCTGGCTGCCCTGCTCTGGGTGGACCGGCGTGGCTGGCTGGGCAATGGCGCCTTCATCGCGATCTGTGGCTTCATCGCACTGCATTGCGTGGGCGCGCGCTGGCTGTACTCCAACGTGCCCTACGACGCTTGGGCACAGGCGCTGGCCGGCTGGTCGCCGAATGCCGCCTTCGGCTGGCAGCGCAACCACTTCGACCGTCTCATCCACTTGTTGTTCGGCGTCTGCTTCACCCCCGCGCTGCTGCAGCTGGCCCGGCATGCCTGGCCGGCGCTGCGCCTGGGCCAGGCCTTCAGCCTGGCGGTGATGACGGTGATGTGCGCCAGCCTGGTCTACGAGTGGTTCGAGTGGGCCATCGCGCTGGCCCTGTCGCCCGACGCCGCCGAGGCCTACAACGGGCAGCAGGGCGACATGTGGGACGCTCATGCCGACATGCTGCTGGCGACCTTGGGCAGTCTGCTGACCTGGCCGTTGATCCGCCGGAGTGCCCGGCAATGAGCACGCCCACCCGCATTGCCGTGCTCGCCTCCGGCCGCGGCAGCAACCTGCAGGCCATCCTTGACGCAATTGCTGACGGCCGCCTGCCCGCCGAGGTTGTCGGCGTGTTCTCCGACCGCCCAGCCGCAGCCGCGCTGCAACGGGTCGGCGACAGCCTGCGCTGGGCGCATGCACCGAAAGAATTCGGTGACCGCGCCGCCTACGAGCAGGCCTTGGGCGATGCACTGGCCGCGGTCGCGCCGGATCTGATCGTCTGCGCCGGCTACATGCGCATTCTCGGCGCCGACTTCGTGCAGCGCTTCAATGGCCGGCTGGTCAACATCCACCCCTCCCTGCTACCGCTGCACAAGGGGCTGGACACGCATGCGCGGGCGCTGCACGCCGGCGATGCGGAGCATGGGGCCAGCGTGCACCTGGTGGTGCCCGAGCTGGATGCCGGCGCCGTGCTGGCCCAGGCGCGGGTGCCGGTGATGCCCGGCGATGACGCCGACAGCCTGGCGGCGCGTGTGCTGGCGGTGGAGCATCCGCTGCTGATCGCCACCCTGCAGCTGCTGTGCGCCGGCCGCCTGGCTGAACGGGAGGGCCAGCCACTGCTGGATGGTCACCCCCTGTTTAGCCCACTGGTCCTAGATTCCGCCGGGAACCTGAACCGGTAACGCCCACGCACACGCCCCGCTGACTGCGGGGCTGGCATCCTGCCCCCCTCCTGCAGCTCCTGTCCTCCATGAAGACCACGACCCTGCTGTCCACTTCATTGCTGCTGTCGCTTGTCGTGCTTCCCGGCGTGGGTTGGGGCCAGGCACAGGCGCCTGCCTCGCCGGTTCCGGCGCCAGCGGTGCAACCGCCGGCCGAAACGACGGCCCCGGCCCTGCCGGCATTGGCGTGGGAACCGCCGCCGCTGCAGCCGTTCAGCGCCACCTACCAGGCCTTCTACAAGGGCAAGGAGGCCGGCGACGCCAGCATGCAGGTCACCCACACCGGCGGCAACCAGTGGCGGGTGGACATGCAGGTGGTCGGCCGCCGCGGGTTCGCCAGCGTGCTGGGACTGAACATCGAGCAGAGCACGGTCTTCGAGGAGCGCGCTGGCACCTATGCACCGCTGAGCCAGAGCACGGTGCGCAAGGGCCTGTTTCTCGGCAAGAAGGCGGTCGGCACGTACAACTGGCAGGCCGGTACCGCGCAGTGGAGTGGCGATGTCGAGAAGAAGCGCGCACAGCCGATTCCGCTGCAGCCGGGCGACCAGAGTGCGCTGCTGATCAATCTGGCAATCATGCGCGACGCCCGCCCAGGCGCCGCGATGCACTACCGCTACGTGGACATGGGCAAGGTCCGCCAGCATGACTACCAGGCCGCGCCGCAGACCGAGAACGTCGAGGTCGGCGACCTGTCCTACAACGCGCTGCGGGTCTACCGGACCAACGGCGGCAAAAATGAAACCATCCTCTGGATCGCCAACGGGGTCCCCACCCCGGTGCGCATCCTGCAACGCGAAGACGGCGAAGACCGCGTCGATCTGCGCCTGATCGAATACCAAGGAGTCTGAGCATGAGCATCCCGACCCGCCCCCTCGCCTGGATCGCGGCCGCTGCCCTGTCCGTGGCCAGCCTGCCGGCCATGGCCCTGCAACCTTTCAAGGCGGATTACCTGGCCAGCTACATGGGCATGCAGGCCAACGGCACGATGACCCTGTCCAACGAAGGCAGCAACAAGTGGCGCTACAGCCTGCAGGTGAAGAACCAGCTGGCCGACCTGAGCCAGAGCACCGTGTTCGAGGAAGTGCGTGGGCAACTGCGCCCGTTGAGCAGCCAGGACCGCTCGGCGCTGCTGGTGAAGAAGCGCAACGTGCAGGCCAATTACAACTGGACCAGCAACCAGGCCACCTGGACCGGCGACATCAAGCCGGACCGTGCCGGCCCCATCGCGCTGAAGGCCGGTGACATGGATGCGCTGCTGATCAACCTGGCGATCACCCGTGACCTGGCCGCCGGTAAGCCGCTGACCTATCGCATGGTCGACGAAGGCCGCATCAAGAACATGACCTACCGCGTGGTCGGCAAGGAATCGATTACCGTGGGCGGCAAGAGCTACGAGGCCACCAAGGTCTCGCGCGCCGACGGCAACAAGGAGCTGATCGCCTGGATCGTGCCGGAGTTCCCGGTGCCGGCGCGCATGCTGCAGCGTGAGGGCGGACGCGATGCGCTGGACCTGACCATCAAGGCGCTGAACTGACCGGAGATCGACGTCATCCACGCATGGCGTGGATCTACTGGAAACCTGGAGTAGATCCACGCCATGCGTGGATGGACGCCCCGGGAAAAACGCCCGCTTTCGCGGGCGTTTTTCTTACTTCTTTTCCTCGGCCGCAGCGGGCTTGAACTCGGTGCGGCAGTCCACTCGGATCTGCTCGCCGGTGCTGCGCCAGACGAAGGTGCGGCAATGACGGTTGCCGTCCTGGCTGTCGTTCACCGCGACCGCGTAGAACGACTCGATGATCTCGTCGCGCGAGACCGTGCCATCGCCGTTCCAGTCCATGTCCCTCTGCTCGATGCCCTGGGTAATGGCGATGTTGGCGTACCAGGCATAGCCCAGCCACGCCAGCACGATCAGCACCAGGGCCAGCAGTGCCTTGCGACGCGGGCTGAACTTGCCACGCAGGATCATGGCACGCGCCGGATGGTGGCGCCGAGCGAAGACAGCTTCTCTTCGATGTTCTCGTAGCCACGATCAAGGTGGTAGATGCGGTCGATGGTGGTCTCGCCGCTGGCCATCAGGCCGGCCAGGATCAGCGAGGCCGACGCACGCAGGTCGGTGGCCATCACCGGCGCACCGCTCAGGTGCTCGCTGCCACGCACGATGGCGGTGTGGCCTTCAACCTGGATGTCCGCGCCCAGGCGCAGCAGTTCGTTGACGTGCATGAAACGGTTCTCGAAGATCGTTTCGTTGATCACGCCCACGCCGTCAGCCACGCAGTTGAGCGCCATGAACTGGGCCTGCATGTCGGTCGGGAATGCCGGGTACGGCGCGGTGGTCAGGTTGACCGCCTTCGGCCGCTTGCCCTGCATGTCCAGGGTGATGGTGTCGTCGGTGGTCTCGATCTTCGCACCGGCCTCGACCAGCTTGGACAGCACCGCGTCCATGGTGTTCGGGCGCGCACGGTTGACCGTGACCTTGCCGCCAGTCATCGCTGCGGCCACCAGGAAGGTGCCGGTCTCGATGCGGTCGGGCAGCACTTCGTGGCGGCCACCGGACAGGCGCTCGACGCCTTCGATCACCAGGCGGGCGGTGCCCAGTCCTTCGATCTTCGCGCCCAGCGCGATCAGGCAATGCGCCAGATCGGTTACTTCCGGCTCCATCGCACAGTTGTCGAGGATGGTGGTGCCTTCGGCCAGCACCGCGCCCATCAGCACGTTCTCGGTGCCGGTGACACTGACCATGTCGAAGGTGAAGTGGCCGCCCTTCAGGCGCTTGGCGCTGGCCTTAATGAAGCCGTTCTCGACCACGATCTCGGCACCCAGTGCCTGCAGGCCCTTGATGTGCTGGTCGACCGGACGCGAACCGATCGCGCAGCCGCCCGGCAGCGACACTTCGGCCGCGCCGAAGCGGGCCAGCAGCGGGCCCAGCACCAGGATCGAGGCGCGCATGGTCTTGACCAGCTCGTAAGGTGCCACGTGCTGGTTGACCGAACGCGGGTCGACCACGATCGCGCTGCCGCGCGACAGCGTGCCCTGGTCGATGGTGACCTTGGCACCCAGTTCGCCCAGCAGCTTCACCGTGGTGACCACGTCGTGCAGGTGCGGCACGTTGGTGATCTCCACCGGCGCATCGGCCAGCAGGGTCGCGCAGAGGATGGGAAGGACGGCGTTCTTGGCGCCGGAGATGCTCACTTCACCGTGCAGCGCAGCGCCGCCGGTCACAACGATCTTGGCCATGTATTGGGAATCTTCTGCGGTTCAGCCGGCTTCGGCCGGGGTCACGGTTTTCAGCGCCAGCGCGTGGATCGCGCCGCCCATCAGGTCGCCGAGGGTGGCATAGACCATCCGGTGGCGGGCCAGCGGCATCTTGCCGGCAAAGGCCTCGCAGACCACGGTCGCTTCGAAATGCACGCCATCGTCGCCACGCACATCGGCGCGGGCGCCAGGCAGGCCGGTTTCGATCAGATTGCGGATGGTGTCGGCGTCCAACGGGCTTTCCTAATAAAATGTGCATCCATTCTACTTCCGCTGCGTGGCGTCCGCATGGCCGAATCCCTGTTGCCCCCCCGTTCTGCCGACCCTGCCGGCCTGATCGCCAGTGGCCGCCGCGTGTTCGAGATCGAGCGGCAGGCGCTGGATGCCGTCGCCGACCGCCTTGGCGAGGCTTTCCAGCAGGCCTGCGAGGCGATCCTGGCCAGCCGCGGCCGGGTGGTCGCCACCGGCATGGGCAAATCCGGCCACATTGCCCGCAAGATCGCCGCCACCCTGGCCTCCACCGGCACACCGGCGTTCTACGTGCATCCCGGCGAAGCCGGCCACGGCGACCTGGGCATGATCACCGAAGCCGACGTGGTGCTGGCCCTGTCCTATTCGGGCGAGTCCGATGAGGTGCTGATGCTGCTGCCTGTGCTCAAGCGCCAGGGCAACGTGCTGATTTCCATGACCGGCCGCCCGCAGTCGAGCCTGGCCACGGCCGCCGACATCCACCTGGATGTGAGCGTGCCGGCCGAGGCCTGCCCGCTGGCGCTGGCGCCGACCTCCAGCACCACCGCCTCGCTGGCGATGGGCGATGCGCTGGCCGTAGCCCTGCTTGACGCGCGCGGCTTCACCGCCGACGACTTCGCCCGCTCGCACCCGGCCGGCAGCCTCGGCCGTCGCCTGCTGCTGCACATCACCGATGTCATGCACACCGGCGACGACCTGCCCAGCGTGGGCGCCGATGCCAGCCTCAGCGAGGCGCTGGTGGAAATGAGCCGCAAGCGGCTCGGCATGACCGCCGTGGTCGACGCCGATGGCGTGCTGATCGGCCTGTTCACCGACGGCGACCTGCGCCGCGCGCTGGACAGCGCGCTGGACGTGCGCACCGCGAAGATCGCCGATGTGATGACCCGCAACCCGCGCACCATCGGTGCCGACCAGCTGGCCGTAGAGGCCGCGCGGCAGATGGAGACCCAGAAAATCAACGGCCTGATCGTGGTCGATGGCCAGGGCCGTGCGGTCGGCGCCCTGAACATTCATGACCTGTTGCGGGCCCGGGTGGTTTAACCGACAGTCCGTAGACCCCATTCAGTCTGTAATGCCCCACCCGCCCCCACCGAGCCTGATCGCCTGATGCCCTGGTCCCCGCTGCCCGCGTTCCCCGCCCACCTGCATGCCGCTGCGGTCCGCGTCCGCCTGGCCTGCTTCGACGTGGACGGTACCCTCACCGACGGTCGGCTGTACTACGACAAGGACGGCAACGAGAGCAAGGCGTACTTCGTGCAGGACGGTCTGGGCCTGAAACTGCTGCAGCAGCACGGCATCCATCCCGTGCTGATCACCGCGCGCAACAGCCAGTCCGCGCTCAAGCGCGGCGCCGACCTCGGCATCGACACCCAGATCGCCGTGGGCGACAAGCTGGCCAGCGTGCAGGCGCTGTGCGCGCAGCACGGCGTCGGCCTGGAGCAGGTGGCCTTCATGGGCGACGACCTGCCGGACCTGGCGCCGCTGGGCGCGGTCGGCCTGGCAGTGGCCCCGGCCAACGCCCACCCGTGGATCGCCGAGCGCGTGCACTGGCAGACCCGCGCCGACGGCGGACGTGGCGCCGCCCGCGAACTGTGCGACATCCTGCTGGCCGCACAGGGCCACGTGGATTCGGTGCTGGCGAGGTTCGGCGCATGAGCCTGCCGACACTGAACTGGCGCACCCTGCTGGGCGTCGGCCTGCTGCTGGCGGCGCTGCTCAGCAGCTGGGCCGCCCTGCGCAACCGCGACAAGGGCCCGGCCAACGACAGCCAGGAGCCGGGTGTGGACTACGTTCTGCACGACTTCCAGATCGTGGCCCTGGATGAGCACGGCAAGGAGTCGACCACCCTGCGTGCGCCGCGGCTGGAGCGCCAGCGTGGCGACCAGACCATCAACATCGCCACGCCGCTGTTCGAGATGCCGGACAAGGATGGCAAGCACTGGACCCTGCGTGCCGAGACCGGCTGGCTCAGCGCCAAGGGCGACCAGATGAAGCTGCGCGGCAATGTGGCCGGCGACAGCCCGGCCGATCCGGGCGTGGTGCCGACCACCTTCCGCACCGACCATCTGGACGTGTTCCCGAAGGAGAACCGCGCCCGCACCGACGCCCTGGTGACCATGACCCGCCCGGGCATGGAACAGTCCGGCGTCGGCTTCGAAGTGGATTCGAAGAACAACACGTATCATTTCCTCAGCCAGTCCAAGGGCCGTTACACGCCCAAACGCTGATTCCGCCGCCAGCCCGCGACGTCTCCGGACAGGCGCAGGGCCGGCAGCCCCACCCTCCGCCCCCGGCCTGCCCGGGAGGCCCCCACCGGTAGAACGGACCCCGATGAAGATTTCCTTTGCCGCCGTACTCGCGCTCGGTCTTCTTGTCCCCAGCGCCGCCTTCGCCAAGTCCACCGACCGCAACGAAGACATGCACATCGATTCCGGCGCCCAGTCCGGCACGCTCACCGGCGACGGCAAGACCGTGCTGTCGCAGGGCGTGATCATCACCCAGGGCACGCTGGACCTGCGCTCGTCCGAGGCCGAGATCTACCTCAAGGATGGCGAAGCCGTGCGCGCGGTGTTCACTGGCAAGCAGGCCAAGATGAAGCAGCAGCTCGATGACGGCACCTGGATGGATGCCGTTGCCGACCGCATCGACTACGACATCAAGACCGAGATCATCACCCTGACCGGCAACTACAAGGTCACCAGCGCGCGCGGCACCAATGCCGGCCAGCGCATGGTCTACAACACCCGCACCGGCGAAATGAACTCCGGTGGTGACGGCAGCCGTGTGCGCACCGTCATCCCGCCGAAGAACAAGACCCCGGCCGCGCCTGCGGCACAGCCCAAGGCCACCACGCCGGCGCAGCCGGCCGGGAGCAGGAAGTAATGCTCGTCGCCAAGGGCCTGCGCAAGAAGTACAAGCAGCGCGAAGTCGTCAAGGATTTCGGGCTGACCCTCGACGCCGGCGAAGTGGTCGGCCTGCTGGGCCCCAACGGTGCCGGCAAGACCACCTGCTTCTACATGATCGTCGGCCTGGTTGCGGCTGACGCTGGCAGCATCGTGCTCGACGGCAAGGACATCACCGGCGACCCGATGTATACCCGCGCCAAGCAGGGCGTGGGCTATCTGCCGCAGGAACCGTCGGTATTCCGCAAGCTGACCGTGGCCGACAACATCCGCCTGGTGCTGGAGCTGCGCGAAGACCTGGATGCGGCCGGCCGCGAGCGCGAATTGAACAGCCTGCTCGACGAACTGCAGCTGGGCCATGTTGCCGACCAGCTTGGCGCCAGCCTGTCCGGTGGCGAACGCCGCCGCTGCGAGATCGCCCGCGCCCTGGCAGCGCAGCCGCGCCTGATCCTGCTTGACGAGCCGTTCGCCGGTGTCGATCCGATTTCGGTCGGCGAGATCCAGCGCATCGTCACCCATCTCAAGCAGCGTGGCATCGGCGTGCTGATCACCGACCACAACGTGCGCGAGACCTTGGGTATCTGCGACCGCGCGTATATCCTCGCCGAGGGCAGCGTGCTGGCCCAGGGTTCGCCGGAAGCGATCCTGGACAACGCCGATGTACGCCGCGTCTACCTCGGGGATTCCTTCAAGCTGTGAAGCAGTCGCCGGGTCCCTTTCCTTCCTTTCGGCACAGGCATGAAGACTCGGCTGCAGACATCGTTGGGACAGCAACTGGTGCTTACGCCCCAGTTGCAGCAGGCGATCAAGCTGCTGCAGATGTCCACCACCGAGCTGGAGCTGGAAATCGCGCAGGCGGTGGAAAGCAATCCGCTGCTGGACTGGGCCGACAGCAGTGACAGCAGCAGTCCTGCCGGCGAAGGCGACGACAACGGCAACGATGCGCCCGCAGAACGCGCCGATGCCGGCGACGACTGGGCGCCGGCGGAACTGGACTGGAACGCGTCCGGCAGCGGCGGCAGCTTCGACGATGACGACGACAATGGCAGCGCCGCCGAGCGCGTAGCCGAAACCGAAACGCTGGCCGACCATCTGCTGTGGCAGCTGCATCTGTCGCATCTGTCCCCACGTGATCGCAGCATCGGTGCCGCGCTCATCGATGCACTGGACGATGACGGTTATCTGCGCGAACCGCTGGGCACCATCGCCGACACCCTGTTGCCGGCGATCCACGCCGGCGAGGACGAGATCCTCGCCGTGCTGCATCGCATCCAGCGCTTCGATCCGGTGGGTGTGGCTGCGCGCACGCTGGGCGAATGCCTGCTGCTGCAGCTGGATGTGCTGCCCGGCGAAACGCCCGGGCTGGCGCTGGCGCGACAGATTGCCGCAGGCCCGCTGGAACGGCTGCCACGCAGTGGCGTCGCCGGGCTTGCTCATGAGTTGAAGCAGCCGATGGACGAGGTCGAGACTGCCGTCGCACTGCTGCGCTCGCTGGACCCGCGCCCGGGCACGCAGATCGCACCGCTGTCGCAGGACACTTACGTGGTGCCGGACGTGGTGGTATGGCGGCAGAACGGCGTGTGGCGCGCTGCACTGGCCGCGCATGCCGGGCCGAAGGTGGTTATCCACCGCGGCTACGAACAGCTTATCCGGCGTTGCGGCGATGCCGATGCCGGCTACCTGCGTGCCCAGCTGCAGGAAGCACGCTGGCTGCTGAAAGGCCTGCAGCAGCGCGGCGAAACCCTGTTGCGCGTCGTGCGCAGCCTGATCCTGCAGCAGGCCGGCTTCCTTGAATTCGGCGAGCAGGCGCTGCGCCCACTGACCCTGCGCGAGATTGCCACCGAACTGGGCCTGCACGAATCCACGGTGTCGCGTGCGATCGCCCGCAAGCACGTGCGCACCCCGCGCGGCACCCTGCCACTGCGGGCCTTCTTCGCCTCCGGCATCGATACCGAAGGCGGCGGCGAGGCGTCCAGCACCGCCATCCAGGCGATGATCCGGCGCCTGATCGACGATGAGAATCCGCGCAAGCCGCTTTCTGACGCCAAGCTGGCTGACCTGCTCAAATCGTCGGGAATCCCAGTAGCGCGGCGCACCGTGGCGAAGTATCGTGAAGCCATGAACATTTCCGCCTCGCACGAAAGGGTCAGAATCGCTTGACGCGCCGCCGCGCCCGGCGGAGAGGTTCATTGGCACATCCGAACACAGGAGAAACCCGATGCGCATCGAAACGTTTGGCAAAGATGTCGAAGTCACCCCGGCCCTGCAGTCCTATGTGGAGGAAAAGCTGGCCCGGATCGGAAAGCACTTCGACCAGCACTGCGAAGCGCGGGTGACCCTCAAGCTGCAGAAGACCGAACACCATGTCGACGCCAGCCTCAACATCCCGGGCCAGACCCTGCACGCGGAGGCCAATGCCCAGACCATGTATGCCGCGATCGACCTGCTTGCGGACAAGCTTGACCGCCTGGTGATCAAGCACAAGGAGAAAAAACAGCAGCACGCGCCGCTGCCGGTGGGCGACAATGGTGGCTGATCGCCACCGTTCCCCGCAGACATGCCCCTGACTGACCTCCTGGCGGCCGTGCAGACCCAGCTCTGCACGGCCACCGACCGTGACAGCGTCCTGCAGGCCGCCGCCGGGTTGCTGGCCTGCCGCCAGGCCAATGCCGAACAGATCTACCTGAACCTGTGCCAGCGCGAAGCCCTGGGCAGCACCGCGATCGGCCACGGCATCGCCATCCCCCACGGCCGCGCGCCTACCCTTGATCGCCCCCGTGGCGCCCTGCTGCGATTGGCCGCCCCGGTCGATTTCGGCGGCGACGAACCGGTGGACCTGGTGTTCGCCATGGCCGTCCCCGCCCACTACACCCACCAGCACCTGATGCTGTTGTCCGAGCTGGCCGAACTGTTTTCCGCGCCGGACATCCGCCAGGCCCTGCGCGAAGCGGGCGATGCCCGGGCGCTGCGCGAGGCGCTGGACATGACCCCTCCTGCGAGTGCCGCATGAATACCAGCATCACCGCCCGTGAACTGTTCGAACAGCAGCGCGAGCGGCTGGGGTTGCGCTGGGCCGCCGGCAAGTCCGGTGAGAAGCGCGAGCTGGAGGCCGGCAATACCGTCTCGCGGCGTCCCTCGCTGGCCGGCTACCTCAACGCGATCTATCCCAACAAGGTGCAGATCCTGGGCACCGAGGAACTGTCCTGGCTGGATGCACTGGAACCACGCCAGCGCTGGGAGACCATCGAAAAGATCATGCAGTCGCACCCGCTGGCGCTGGTGCTGACCCGCAACCAGCCCTGCCCGGAAGACCTCCGCGCCGCTGCTGACGAATCCGGCACGCCGCTGTGGCTCTCGCCCAAGCGCGGCCACGAACTGCTCAACCACCTGTCCTACCATCTGGCGCGTACGCTGGCGCCGCGGGTGATCCTGCACGGCGTGTTCATGGAGATCTATTCCATCGGCGTGCTGATCACCGGCGAGGCCGGATCGGGCAAGAGCGAGCTGGCGCTGGAGCTGCTCACCCGCGGCCATCGCCTGGTCGCCGACGATGCCCCCGAGTTCACCCAGATCGCCCCGGACGTACTCGACGGCACCTGCCCCGAACTGCTGCAGGACCTGCTGGAAGTGCGCGGCCTGGGCGTGCTCAACGTGCGCGAGATGTTCGGCGACACGGCTGTAAAGAAGAACAAGTACCTTCGGCTGATCGTCCACCTGACCAAGCCGATGACCGAACCCACCCCACATGGCTACGAACGCCTGACCGGCGATTCGGGCACCCGCCATGTGCTGGACCTGGACGTTCCGCTGATCACCCTGCCGGTGATGCCCGGCCGCAACCTGGCCGTACTGACCGAAGCCGCGACCCGCCTGCACATCCTGCGCACCAAGGGCATCGACCCGGCGGCTATGTTCATCGCCCGCCACAGCAACCTGCTGGAACGGCGAACACCCTGATTTCCCTGCCCCTCGAAGAGCCTGTCCATGAGCACCGTCACCCCCTCCGCCCCGACCCTGATCATCGTCAGCGGCCTGTCCGGCTCGGGTAAATCCGTCGCCCTGAAGACCTTCGAGGACCAGGACTACTACTGCTCGGACAACCTGCCGATCAATCTGCTGCCCGACTTCGTGCGCAGCCTGCTGGCCAACCATGACGGCAGCGCGCCCCGCCGCCTGGCCGTGGGCATCGACGTTCGCGGACAGGCCGATCTGAGCCAGCTGGGCAACTGGCGGCAGCTGGCCACTGACGCCGGCGTGGAAGTGAAGGTACTGTTCTTCGAGGCCAGCGATGAGGCTGTGCTCAAGCGCTACGCCGACACCCGGCGCCGTCATCCGCTGAGCCAGCTGGGCCTGTCGCTGCCCGAAGCGATCGCACGCGAACGTGAATTGACGGCACCGCTGCGCCGCGAGGCCGATGCGGTGATCGATACCAGCAACCTCAACGTGCATCAGCTGCGGCGGCGGATCATCACCGAGTTCACGCTGGACCATGCCACCGGACTGTCCCTGCTGTTCGAATCGTTCGCGTACAAGCGCGGCGTGCCGGCCGAGGCGGACTTCGTATTCGATGCGCGGGTGCTGCCCAATCCACACTGGGACCCCGATCTGCGTGCGCTGAGCGGCCGCGAACCGGGCGTGCGCGACTATCTGGAAGCACAGCCGGACGTGCAGCGTTACCTGGCCCAGCTGATGGATTTCCTCGATACCTGGCTGCCGAAACTGGGGGATGGCACCCGCAGCTACGTGACGGTGGCGTTCGGCTGCACCGGCGGCAAGCACCGCTCGGTGTTCCTGGCCGAGCGCCTGGCCCGGCATGCCCGCGAGATGGGCTGGGAAGATGTGGCCACGTATCACCGCGAACAGGATTGAGGGGGGGCGGCCGGGCTGCGCCCGGCACCCGCCGGTAGTGCCGGCCGCTGGCCGGCAACAGCAACAGCAGAAGCGGCATTCCGTGGGATGGCGGGGCGGGGTGGATCTGCAGGACACGCCGTGAACCCCGCTCCGCGGTCTGGCCCAGGCGCTGGCGGCTGGGCGTTCGGGCGCTTGGGCCGCCGTGGTTGGCAAGCCAAGCGCCCGCACCCCCGGGGGCGCGATTGCGCCCCCCCAGGCGCCCCCCGGGCTGCAGACCCCCACCGCCCCACCTCTGACAGATTTCTGCGGCGGGTGGGTGTCGACCCTGGTCGACACGATGGATCCACGCGTGCGTGGATGAATCGCTGTCAGGCATCGAAAAACGGATGGGGTCGGATCTCTTTCTCAACGGAAAGGCTCCCCTTGCGAGCAACGCTGAATACGGGACACAGTGCGCCTCATCTGCTGCTATCGCCAATTCACCTTGACCTGTTAACGTGCAGTAATGACCTGTGGCATTCTCCTCGTAACACATCCGGGGGTCGGGCCCGCCCTGCTTGAGGTGGCGACCCGGCTCCTGCGGCAATTGCCGCTGAAAACCGAAGCTTTCGAAGTACCGTTCGACGCAGACCTGGACGCCCTGCTCCCGCTCGCCTCGGCCGCCCTGCGGCGGGTCGATGCAGGGGATGGCGTGCTGATCCTGACCGACCTGTACGGCGCCAGCCCCGCCAACCTAGCCGGGCAGCTGGCCCGGTTGGGGACCCCGGTTCGCCGGGTATCGGCGCTGAGCCTGCCGATGTTGCTGCGGGTGATGAATTATCCGGAACAGGGACTGGATCTACTGCCCGCCACAGCCGCGGCGGGCACCCGTAATGGAGCGATAGTCGACGATGCTTGAACGAGAACTCACCGTGAGCAACCGCCTGGGCCTGCACGCCCGGGCCACCGCCAAGCTGGTGCAGACCCTGGCGCCGTTCCGCTGCAACGTGACCATGGCCGCCAAGGGCCGTGAGATCAACGCCAAGAGCATCATGGGCGTGATGCTGCTGGCCGCCGGCCAGGGCACTCCGGTCACGGTGCGCATCAACGGCGAGGACGAAGCCGCCGCGATGGAAGCGGTGGTCGGTCTGTTCGAGCGCCGCTTCGACGAGGACAGCTGAGCGTGCCGCGCGCGCGCGCCGGCCAGGTTCCTTCCGGCCAGCGGCCGGTCCAGCTGCTGGCTGGGCACGGTGCTGCCCGTGGCGCGGCGATGGGCCGCGCACGGGTACGCCTGCCGCATGCGCTGGAGGTGGCCGAGCAACGCATCGGCGCCCACCAGGTCGAGGCCGAGCTGGCCCGCCTGCATCGTGCGGTGGATGCCGCGCGCACGGAAATGCACGAACTGCGCCAGCGCCTGCATGGCGCATTGAACCAGGAAGTGGGCGAGTTCCTGGACCTGCACGCGCTGCTGCTGGACGATCCCGAGCTGTTGTTCGGGCTGGACGAGCTGATCCGCAGCGGTCCCTACAGTGCCGGCTACGCATTGCGCCTGCAGCGTGACCGCCTGGCCAAGGTCTTCGATGGCATGGACGATGCCTACCTGAAGAGCCGCATGGACGACCTGGACCATGTCATCGGCCGCATCCACGCGTTCCTGCAGCCTGAACGCGCGCCGGTGATGAAGGGCCTGGCCGGCGAGATCCTGGTCTGCGACAACATCGCCCCGTCCGAACTGGCCCAGCTGCAGGCCCAGGGCGTGGTTGGCATCGTCACCGCCGCCGGCAGCGCGCTGTCGCACAGCGCGATCCTGGCGCGCAGCCTGCATCTGCCGTTGATCGTGAACGTTCCGCAGCTGCTCAGCCGCATCGCCGATGGCGACGTGCTGATCATCGATGGCGCCGACGGCAGCATCACCGCCAACCCGCAGGCCGACAACCTGCGTGACTATCGCGCGCGCCTGAAGGAGCATGCGCGCGAGCAGCGCGAGCTCGGCCGCCTGCGCAGCAAGCCCAGCCGCACCCGCGACCAGGTCGACATCGCCCTGCTGGCCAATGCCGAATCGCTGGAAGACGTCACCCAGGCGCACGCGCTGGGCGCGCAGGGACTGGGCCTGTACCGCACCGAGTTCCTGTTCCTGCAGCGCAACGAGCTGCCGGATGAAGAAGAACAGTTCCAGACCTACCGGGATGCCGCGTTGGGCATGAGCGGGCGACCGGTCACCATCCGCACGCTCGATCTGGGCGCGGACAAGGCCGACCGCACCGGCCTGACCCTCAGCAATGAAGAGAACCCCGCCCTGGGTCTGCGCGGCGTACGCCTGTCGCTGGCACGGCCGAAGGTGGCCGATACCCAGCTGCGCGCGATCCTGCGTGCCTCCGCCTACGGCAAGCTGCGCGTGCTGGTGCCGATGGTCAGCACCCGCGAGGAGCTGCTGGCGGTGCGCCGGCGCATGCTCAAGCTGACCGAACAGCTGCGCGGCGAGGGCCACATGGTGTCCGACCACGTGCCGCTGGGCGCGATGATCGAAGTTCCTGCGGCAGCACTGGCGCTGGAGAGCTTCATCGACCTGGTCGATTTCCTGTCGATCGGCACCAATGACCTGGTGCAGTACCTGCTGGCCGCCGACCGCAACAACGAGGCACTGGGCGAACTGTATTCGCCACTGCATCCGGCCGTGCTGCGACTGCTGCAGATGGTGATCGAGACCGGCGCGCGTCACCGCATCCCGGTGGCGGTCTGCGGCGAGATGGCCGGCGATGCACGGATGACCCCGCTGCTGCTGGCGCTGGGCCTGACCGAGTTCAGCCTGCACCCCGGCACGCTGCTGGAAGTGCGCCGTGCGATCCGCGATGCCGATCTGGCCGCATTGCGCGCGCGCGCGCCGAAGCTGCTGGCCGCACGCGACCGCCGCGCGATCGAGCGCTGGCTGGCGCTGGTGGCCGAAACGGCCTGACTGCCGAGGGTAGTGCTGGTCGCTGGCCGGCAATCTCGTGGACTTCGATGGGGACGATTGCGGGCCAGCGGCCGGCGCAACCACCGCCCCTCGGCTATGCGTTGAAACATCCCCTTGCGATAATGACGCGCTGAACACCCCTGTTGCCGCATCCTTGCCGGGATCGCGGCTTTTCTTATCCCGCGGGAGCTGCGATGGCTGAAGCCGTACGCCACGACAAGACTGCGCGCCAACTGCGGATGCTGTCCGACGCACTGGACAGCGGTCGGCTGGGCCCGGTGCGTCGCCTGGTCAATACCCTGGCCCCGGCCGAGATCGGCAACCTGCTTGAATCGCTGCCGCCGGGCAAGCGCGAGGTGGTGTGGGGCCTGGTCGATCCGGAAGATGACGGCGAGGTGCTGGTCCACGTCGGCGACGACGTGCGCGAGAGCCTGCTCGCGGACATGGACCCGGACGAAATCATCGCCGCGGTCGAAGACCTGGACATCGACGACCTGGCCGACCTGGTCGAAGACCTGCCCGATACGGTCATCGACGAAGTCCTCAAGTCGATGGACCGCGAGAACCGCGAGCGCCTGGAACAGGTGCTGTCCTATCCCGAGGACAGTGCCGGCCGCCTGATGAACCCGGACGTGGTGACCGTGCGCGCCGACGTCAACGTGGACGTGGTGCTGCGCTACCTGCGCCTGCGCGGCGAACTGCCGGACCACACCGACCACCTGTTCGTGGTCAGCCGGCGCCATCAGTACCTTGGCCGGGTGTCGCTGGCGGCACTGGTGACCCACGAGGACACCACCCCGATCAACCGCCTGATCGACGACGAGCAGCCGGCCATCGACGTCGGCGAGAGCGACCAGGAAGTCGCGCGGCAGTTCTCCGACCATGACTGGATCTCCGCACCGGTGGTGGACGAGAACAACATCCTCGTTGGTCGCATCACCATCGATGACGTGGTCGACATCATCCGTGGCCAGGCCGAGCACCAGGCGCTGGGCGCCGCCGGCCTGGACGAGGACGAGGATCTGTTCAGCCCGGTCTGGCGCGCCATGCGCCGCCGCCTGATGTGGCTGTCGATCAACCTGTGCACGGCCTTCCTGGCCTCCAGCGTGGTCGGTCACTTCGAGGGCACCATCGACAAGCTGGTGGCGCTGGCGGTGTTGATGCCGATCGTGGCCGGCCTCGGTGGCAACGCCGGCACCCAGGTGCTGGCGCTGATGGTGCGCGGCCTGGCGCTGGGCCAGGTGGGCGCCTCCAACGCGCGCACCCTGCTGTGGAAGGAAGTGCGTGTTGCGCTGCTGAACGGCGTGATGCTCGGCTCGGTGCTGGGCCTGATCGTATTGGCCTGGTTCCATTCACCCGGGCTGTCTGCGGTGATCGCCATCGCACTGACCTGCAACCTGCTGTTCGCAGCGCTGGCCGGCGTGCTGGTGCCGCTCACACTGAAACGCTTCGGCTTCGATCCAGCGCTGGCCAGCGGTATCTTCCTGACCGCAGTGACCGACTCGATGGGCTTCTTCACTTTCCTCGGCCTGGCCACGCTGGTGCTGCTGCATTGACCGCATCGAGGATCGGCCCCCGCCACGCGGGTCGTTGACTCCACCCAACCGGAACACCCATGGCAACAACGATCGAAAACTATTTCCAGCCCGGCTGGCGCGACCAGCAGCACACCTGCCCGGCCTGCGAGTGGAAGGGCAGCTCGCGCGCCATGGAGATGGAACTGGACGAGGACGCCACCGAGTATGACTGCCCGGTCTGCGAGAACCCGCTGCTGGTGGTCCTGCACCCGGATATGGCGCAGGTGCAGGCTGCGGCGGCGGCAGGCAATGCCGAAGCGCAGGAACAACTGGACATCATTGCCAGCTTCCCGCGCCCGCAGTGACGCGGCGCACGATGCCGCGCTGGCGACAGCGGACTACGATGCAGGCGATCTCGCCACTTCGGGAAACCCCATGGTCCGTTTGCTGTCGCGCTGGCTGCCACTGCTGGCCCTTCTGTTGATGAGCGGCTGCACGTCGCTGCCGGATGGCGCGCGGGGTCGCTTCGAAGCCCGCGCCGTGAAGGTGGATGGCGAGACGGCCTACTACCAGGTATTCATTCCGGCCGCATCGGCGCGTACACCGGGCTCACTGCCGGTCGTGCTGTTCCTGCACGGTTCGGGCGAGCGCGGCGCCGATGGCGTGAAGCAGACCCACGCGGGGCTGGGACCGTACCTGCGCGAGCAGGCCGCCGATTTCCCTGCGTTGGCCGTATTTCCGCAGGCGCCGGGACGCGGGGAATGGAGCGGGCGCAACAACCGTGTGGCCCTGGCCGCGCTGGATGCAGCGATCGCCGAGTTCGGTGCCGATCCGGCGCGGCAATACCTGACCGGCATGTCGATGGGTGGCTACGGCAGCTGGAATATCGCCTTGGACAACCCGCACCGATTTGCTGCGATCGTGCCGGTGTGCGGCGCGGTGCTGGCCCCGCGCGCGGTACGTCCGACCCTGTTCGTCGAACAGGTGGCCGGTGAAACCGACCCGTATGCGGCCATTGCCCAGCGCCTGCGGCAGACGCCGATCTGGATCTTCCATGGCGCGCTGGATGACGTGGTGCCGCCGGATGACGACCGCCGGCTGCACGCCGCATTCCAGAACGCCAACGCGCGTGACGTGCGCTACACCGAATACCCGGAAGGCAACCACAATGCCTGGGACGCCACCTACGCCGACCCGGCGATGTGGGAATGGATGTTCGCGCAGAAGCGCTGAGCCATAGCTTCTGCTGGGAAACATCTGTGGGTGGATGCCAACCGTTGGTCGGCTTGGGTATTGGTGGATGCCAACCGTTGGTCGGCTTGGGTATTGGTGGGTGCCGACCGTTGGTCGGCTTGGGTATTGGTGGGTGCCGACCGTTGGTCGGCTCGGGTATTGGTGGGTGCCGACCGTTGGTCGGCACTATCTCTCCGCTTCGGGGTAATCCATTGCTTGGTCCCTCCCATCGATCTCCCATCGGCACCAGGCATACGGATACTCTCCCACGCAACTCGCCAAGTTCGCCCTGACCGGGTTGGCGACGATGTACATCGCATGGCGAAACAGTGATTCTTCAGAACGCATGGCGTGATCGTGATAGCTCGATTGCCAAAATGGTCCTGTCTTACCCAGCATGCGGTTGATCCGCAATGCACTGCTCGATTTGAAGCGTTGCATGATGTAGTCCAGCGAGAACGCACGGATCTCCACAAGCCAATGGATGTGGTCCGGCATGACCACATAGGCAAGTGAGTGCGTCAGGCCATCATCATCAATGCGACGGAGCACATCCATCACCTCCTGTGCCGCAGTGGCATCATCGAAGTAGCGTCGACGTTCCGGGGTGACGGTGGTCAGGATGTAGGATTGCCCGATCCGGGAATGACGGCCAAGGCGTAGGCGTGCGCGGTTCATGGGCCCAATCGTGCGCCTGCCGGTATCCCTCTTCTATCGGGCAACCACGTCAGTACAGGTAGGCCCGGAACCATTCAATGGCCAGGCCCGCACTTCACCGCACTGATGGTTCAGTGCCGACCAACGGTCGGCACCCACCGGGTCGGATGAGGACAGATCAACCGCGCCGACCAACGGTCGGCACCCACCAAAGTGGTCAGCCCAGCAGGGTTTCCAGCACGGCCATGCGCACGGCGACGCCGTTGGCGACCTGGCGCAGCACCCACGACTGCGGGCCGTCGGCCACGTCATCGGTGACTTCCACGCCACGGTTGATCGGGCCCGGATGCAGCACCGCAGCGTCCTTGCCGGCACGGGCCAGGCGTTCGTTGGTCAGGCCGTACTGGGCGTGGTACTGCTCCAGCGACGGCACCAGGCCTTCTTCCATGCGCTCGCGCTGCAGGCGCAGCATCATCAGCGCGTCGGCGCCTTCCAGCATCGCATCGAAATCATCGCCGACCACGCAGCCCTTCAGGGTCTCGTCGTCCGGCAGCAGTGACTGCGGGCCGCACACGCGGATCTCGCCCACCCCCAGCGTGCGCAGCGCATGCAGGTCGGTGCGCGCCACGCGCGAGTGCTTCACGTCGCCGACGATCACCACCTTCAGCTTCGAGAAATCCGGGCCCTTGGCCTGACGCAGGGTCAGCATGTCCAGCAGGCCCTGGGTTGGGTGCGCGCTGCGGCCGTCGCCGGCGTTGATCAGTGCGGTGCCCTCGCCCGCCGCCTCGGCCAGCGCGGCCACGGCGCCGTCATCGGGGTGACGCACCACGAAGCCGCGCACGCCCATTGCTTCCAGGTTGCGCAACGTGTCGCAGGCCGTTTCGCCCTTGCGCGTGGACGAGGTCGACGCGTCGAAGTTCAGCACATCGGCGCCCAGGCGCTGCGCGGCCAGCTGGAACGAGCTGCGGGTGCGCGTGGACGGTTCGAAGAACAGCGTGCATACCGCAGAACCGGCCAGCACGTGGCGCTTGTTGCCGACACGGCCGACTGCGGCGTCACGGATCTGCCCTGCCCGGTCCAGCAACTGCAGCAGTGTTTCGCGCGGCAGGCCCTCCAGGGTCAGCAGGTGGCGCAGGCGTCCGGAGGCATCGATTTGCTGGGCAGTCATGGCGGGAGTCGTGCAGTCAGGGAATGGGGGTGGCGTCGTCGGGGGACGACAGCCAGCGGTCGATGATCACCGCCGCGGCCACAGCATCGAGGGCGGCCGCATCGCGGCGGCGCTTGCGTCCTTCGGCGCGCTCGACGGCGAAGCGGCGTGCGGCCTCGACCGAGCTGGAACGCTCGTCGATCATCACCACGGGCAGCTTGAAACGTTCCCGCAGCTGGCGGGCGAAGCCCTGCGCGCGCTTGCGGTTGGGCTGGTCCTGGCCGTCCAGCGTAAGCGGATCGCCGACCACCAGGCCGTCGGGCTTCCATTCCTTGAGCAGGCGCTCGATCGCGGTCCAGTCCGGGCCGTTGCCGTGCACATCGACCACGGCCACCGCGCGCGCATGGGCGGCGAAAGCACTGCCGATGGCCACGCCGATGCGTCGCGAGCCAACATCGAAACCCAGAACGGTGCCGTCACGGCGGATCGCCGGGGCAGCAGGAACCGGTGCGGGCGCGGCCGGCTCAGACATGGCCGCTGTAGTCGGTCAGCCGGAACAGATCCACGCCGATGCGCGCAGCCGCGCCCTGCCAGCGCTGCTCCAGCGGCAGCTGGAACACCAGCTCGGCATCGGCCGGCACGGTCAGCCAGCTGTTCTCGGACAGCTCGCTTTCCAGCTGCCCTGCGCCCCAACCGGCACAGCCGAGGGTGACCACCGCATTGGCCGGGCCTTCGCCACGCGCCATCGCTTCGAGGATGTCGCGCGAGGTGGTCAGGTACAGGCCGTCGCCCACGGTCAGGCTGGAATCCCACGCGCGCGCGTCGTCGTGGATGACGAAGCCGCGTTCGGGATGCACCGGACCGCCATTGAGCACCATGCGCGCCTGCAGCTCGCCATCACCGGTGGTGATGTCCATCTGCGCAAGCACTTCACCCAGCGTGTATTCGGAAGGCTGGTTGACCAGTACGCCCATCGCCCCGTTCTCGTCGTGCTGGCAGATCAGCGCGACGCTGCGGGCAAAGGTCGCGTCGAGCAGCGACGGCAGCGCGACGAGCAGGTGATCGGCAAGGGAGGTCGGCATTACAGGCATGGGTCCATTCTACCTGCTGGGGGCGGGATGGTCGCGCGATGGCGCCGAACCGCGATGGGCTAGGATGGTGCTTTGCCATGGAAGGTCATCGATGCAGTCTTCATCGCCCCTGACCCTGCCGGCACGCAGCGCCGTCGTCCTGATCGCCCTGCTGCAGGGTCTGATGCTGTATGCCGCGCAGGAATTGTCCGATGCGTGGCCGTTCCGCGATATCGGCTGGCGCTACTGCTGGTACGCCTGGGTGCTGGCCATTCCCAGCGCGGTGGCGCTGAGCCTGGTCGAGCTGGGCCAACGCCGCCTGTGGCTGCAGGCGGCGCTCGGCTCGGTGGTGGTGCTGGCACTGGCCGCCTGGATCGGCTGGAACCTCAATAGCGAGGCCGCACTGGAATCGGGCGCGCTGCAGTTTCCGTTGACCCTGGGCATGGGCGTGGCGGTGTTCGTGGCCCTGCCCTGGTGGCAGTTCCAGCTGCAGCACGGTCAGTGGCGCGCCAGCTACCCCGAGCTGTTCGAGCGCGCCTGGCAGAACGGCTTGACCCTGGCCCTGGCGGCGCTGTTCACCGGGCTGACCTGGCTGCTGCTGTGGCTGTGGGCGGCGCTGTTCCAGCTGCTGGAGGTCACCTTCTTCCGCGATCTGTTCCGCCAGGATGCTTTCATCGCACTGGCCACCGGCAGCCTGGCCGGGTTTGGCGTGCTGATCGGGCGCACCCAGCATCGGGCGATCCAGATCACCCGCCAGGTGCTGTTCGCGATCTGCCGCGGGCTGCTGCCACTGCTCTCGTTCATCGCCGTGTTGTTCGTGCTGAGCCTGCCGCTTGCCGGGCTGGAGCCGCTGTGGAAGACCCGTTCGGCCGCCAGCCTGCTGGTGGTGGTGTCACTGCTGCTGGTGACGTTCACCAATGCGGTCTACCAGCAGGGGGAAGACTCCGCGCCGTACCCTCTCGTGCTGCGCCGTCTGGTCGAGGCCAGCCTGCTGGCGCTGCCGGTCTACGCCGCGCTGGCGCTGTATGCGCTGGGCCTGCGCGTGGTGCAGTACGGCTGGACCGTGGACCGGTTCTGGGCACTGCTGATCGCGCTGGCCGTGGCCGGCTATGCCCTGGGCTATGCGCTGGCGGTACTGCGTCGCCAGGGCCGCTGGCTGCAGGCGCTGGAACCGGTCAACCGCTGGATGTGCTGGGTGGTGCTCGCACTGGCCCTGCTGGGCAACTCGCCCCTGCTGGACCCGGTGCGGCTGACCCTGTCCAGCCAGCTGGAGCGCCTGCGCGCGGACCCGCCGGCGATCACCAGCAGTGACGTCAACGTGCTGCGCTTCGATCTTGGCCGCCGTGGCGTGCAGGCGCTGCGCGAGTTGCAGCGTGATCCGGCCATCATCGCCGATGCCAACGCGCCACAGGTGGTCGCGGCAGCACTGGCGCGTACCTCCCGCTGGGACGACGGCCACCGCCTCGACAAGGGGCCGCAGGACGTCGCCGCCCTGCGGCGCGCGCTGAAGCTGGCCGCCGGATCCAGCTCGCCACCGGACGACTGGTGGAAAGCTCTGGCCACCCGATCGATCAATGGCGAATCCTGCGCACAGAGCGAGCGCGACTGCCTGGTCGTGCATCGCGACCTGGACGGTGATGGTACCGGCGAAGTGCTGCTGTGCGAGCTGTACACCCACCGTGGACCGGACTGCGTGCTGTACGCACGTGGCAGCGATTCCCAGTGGCGCCGGGCCGGTGCGCTGTTCGGCACCGTCAGCGGCCCGGCCGAGGCGATCAACCAGGCCCTGCGTAACGGCAAACTCACGCTCGTGCCACCGCGCTGGCCGATGCTGTCCATCGGCGGGCACCCTGCAGTGGCCATCGATCCCGAACCCGAATCCGAATCCGAATCCGAATCCGAATCCAACGAGCCTTCCCCATGAGCGGTTACTGCCTGATTGCCCCCGGCCATCCGGTGCACGACTACTACCACGCCAACGAGTACGGCTTCCCGCAGCGGGACGAGCGTGAACTGTTCGAGCGATTGGTACTGGAAATCAACCAGGCCGGTTTGAGCTGGGAAACGATCCTGAAGAAGCGCGAGGGCTTCCGCGCAGCCTATGACGGCTTCGATGTGGACCGCGTGGCGGCCTACGCCGAGCAGGACATTGCGCGCCTGCTGTCGGACGCGGGCATCATCCGCAACCGGCTGAAGGTGATGGCGGCGATCCACAACGCGCAGGTGATCCAGCAGTTGCGGGCCAGCCATGGCAGCTTCGCGGCGTGGCTGGATGCGCACCACCCGCGCAGCAAGGCCGACTGGGTGAAGCTGTTCAAGAAGACGTTCCGCTTCACCGGCGGCGAGATCACCGGCGAATTCCTGATGAGCCTGGGCTACCTGCCCGGTGCGCACGCCGAGGATTGCCCGGTGCACGCGCGGCTGTTGACGCTGTCGCCGCCGTGGCTGCAGGCCGCCGTACGTTGAAGGACGGCCGCCGGGCCTGGCCCCGCGCTACCGATGGCATCAGGCCTCGAGCAGGTCCCTCCAGGCGGCTTCGGCCTTCTCCCGCTGCGCCGCGGCGGGTTCGCGGTCACGGCCGAGTACCGCCCTGCGCGTGGCATCGGCG
>NZ_JAZKVY010000392.1:0-367 GCF_036624925.1 Stenotrophomonas sp. A3_2 | reverse complement strand
CACGACCTCCAGCGCGCGCCCGCGCGCATCCCGCGCCGCGCGCAGGCGGCGGAGGTTGTCGGCCAGCACGGCATGGTTGGCGTCCGTCCGGTCCGCGCACACCGCCGCGATCACCACGCCGGGCCGGGCGAAGCAGGCGATGTCGTCCACATGCCCGTCGGTCTCGTCGTTCTCCAGCCCCTCGCCGAGCCAGAGCACCGTCTCGACGCCAAGCCAGTTCCGCAGATTGGCCTCAATATCCGCGCGCCCGAGATGCGGGTTGCGGTTGGGGTGCAGCAGGCATTGCTCCGTGGTCAGCACCGTGCCCTCGCCGTCCACGTGGATCGCGCCGCCCTCCAGAACGAAATCGGCGGCGAAGACCCGCACG
>NZ_JAZKVY010000391.1:0-369 GCF_036624925.1 Stenotrophomonas sp. A3_2 | reverse complement strand
CCGTCATCGGCGTTCTGTCCGCCGGGGGTCTCGCTCCAGTACGGCGTGCGGTTGTCGCTGGGGCTGGCGGCGGACCGACGGCAGCTGGAGAGTGCGTTGCGGCGGATTGACCGGTTGTTGTTGTCCGATGCGTTGCCGGCGATCGAGCGGTAGCCCCCACCCGATCGGTAGTGCTGGCCGCTGGCCGGCAGCTGCTCGTGGGCGACGATCATGAGGTTGCCGGCCAGCGGCCGGCACTACCGTTCATGATCAGGCCAAGGCGGAGAGCGCCGTCACCAACGCATCCATCTGCTCGGGCCGGGTGAACACCGACGGCGTCACCCGCACGCAGGCGCCGGAGTCCAAGCCGTCGCGATGGGTGGTGAATAT
>NZ_JAZKVY010000390.1:0-317 GCF_036624925.1 Stenotrophomonas sp. A3_2 | reverse complement strand
AACGAGATCGCCATCCACGGCTACGGCGAGAGCAACCCGCTCGTGCCGACCGCGAAGGGCGTGCGCGAGCCGCAGAACCGCCGCGTGGAAATCATCCTGAAGTAACGTCTTCGGGATACACGGCCGCAACACGGGGGGAGGGTCCGCAGGGACCCTCCCTTTTTTTGTGCGCACACGAAAAATATGATTGGGTCGAACGCACTAGCCGCCCACCCGTTTGCCGGGGCACAAAGGGCTCACCGCTTGAAGGAGACGCGTATGCACCGCACCGCTACAGGCCTCGCCACCGCGCTCCTGACGCTTGCAGGGATCGGCAT
>NZ_JAZKVY010000389.1:0-385 GCF_036624925.1 Stenotrophomonas sp. A3_2 | reverse complement strand
GTGGCAGCGGTTGCTGGAGGTGGTGGAAAAGACCCCGGTGACCCTGGTGATGCGCGAAGGTGCGCGCATCACCAGTGAACGCGGGGCCGCCGCGTAACCCCATCCATGCATGGCGTGGATCTACAGACGACGCTCGCCGGGGCGGGCCCCGCGCGCCCCGCGCGGGGCGGGGGCCGCCGGGGGGGGCCGGCCCCGGGCGCCCCGGGGGGGGGGGGGGGCTGGGGGGTGGGGCGGGCCCCGCCCGGGCGGCCGCTCAGCGCCGTGAATGCAGCACGGTGCGCTGGCGCATCGCGTTGAATTCCTGCTCCACCTGCTGGATATCCTCGGCCTGGAACCCGGCCGCGTCCAACAGCTGGCCGGCGGCGGCCGCCGCCAGCGGATCGTC
>NZ_JAZKVY010000388.1:0-339 GCF_036624925.1 Stenotrophomonas sp. A3_2 | reverse complement strand
GTGGCAGCGGTTGCTGGAGGTGGTGGAAAAGACCCCGGTGACCCTGGTGATGCGCGAAGGTGCGCGCATCACCAGTGAACGCGGGGCCGCCGCGTAACCCCATCCATGCATGGCGTGGATCTACAGACGACGCTCGCCGGGCATGGCCCGGCGCTACCGGAGCGGCGCGGGGCCATCGGGTAGCGCCGGGCCATGCCCGGCGGCCGCTCAGCGCCGTGAATGCAGCACGGTGCGCTGGCGCATCGCGTTGAATTCCTGCTCCACCTGCTGGATATCCTCGGCCTGGAACCCGGCCGCGTCCAACAGCTGGCCGGCGGCGGCCGCCGCCAGCGGATCGTC
>NZ_JAZKVY010000387.1:0-10168 GCF_036624925.1 Stenotrophomonas sp. A3_2 | reverse complement strand
ATACATCCAGTACTACAACCAAGAGCGAATCAAGTTGAAATTGAAGGGCCTGAGCCCGGTACAGTACCGGGAGCAGGCCCAACAGGCCCAATCGGCCGCCTGACCCCGTCCAAGTCTCGGGGGTCACTTCATGGATGGGTTCACGGCGTGTCCCGGATTGGGCTGCCCCGCCTTCGCCCTCGATGACACCGAGGCGCCAACGGAATGCAACCGAAGCCGGGCAGCGTCAGCCTTCCATCTGCTCCAGCTCCTTGCCCTTGGTCTCGCGCACGTAGCGGACCACGAAGAAGATCGAGAGGATGGCCGCCACCGTATAGATCCCGTAGGCCCCGGCCAGGCCGATGCCCGCCAGCAGCATCGGGAACGTCACGGTGATCGCGAAATTCGACGTCCACTGCGCCGCACCGGCGACGGCCAATGCCGGGCCGCGGATCTGGTTGGGGAACATTTCACCCAGCATCACCCACATCACCGGGCCCCAGGACATGTTGAAGAACACCACATAGACGTTGGCCGCCACCAGCGCCAGCCGGCCCATGCCGTCGGACAGTTGCAGGCGACCGTCGGCGAGACTGCCACTGGCGAACGCGACCACCATCAGTACCAGCGCTACCGACATGCCGACCGAGCCGATCCACAGCAGCGGCTTGCGTCCGATGCGGTCGATCAGCAGCACTGTCAGCAGGCAGGCACCGATGCTCAGCGCACCGGACAATACATTGATCAGCAGCGCGTCGCTTTCCGAGAACCCCACCGCCTGCCACAGCACCGCGCCGTAGTAGAACACCACGTTGATGCCGACCAGCTGCTGGAACATCGCCAGGCCGATGCCGACCCAGAGGATCGGGCGCAGCCTGCCGGTGACCTTGTCGCGCAGGTCGGCGAAGCGTGGCTTGTGCTGGTCCTGGGCCAGGCTCGCCTCGATCTCGGCCTGCTTGGCCGTGGCTGCGGCCTCGCCGTACAGCCGCGCCAACACCGCCCTCGCCTGCTCCGGGCGCCCCTTCACGACCAGGAAGCGCGGGCTTTCGGGAATCACCAGCAACAGCAGCAGGAACAGCCCCGATGGCAGCGCCTGCATCCAGAACATCCAGCGCCAGGCCTCATGGCCCAGCCATAGCGGCTCGGTCGACGCCCCAGCGGCACGGGCCAGCAGGTAATTGCTGAGGAAGGCGGCGAACAGGCCGCAGATGATCGCCATCTGCTGCACCGTGGCCAAGCGCCCGCGATAGCGCGCCGAGGCCACCTCGGCGATGTAGGCCGGCGACATCACGCTGGCCGCGCCCACCGCGAAACCGCCCAGCACGCGCGCGGCGATGAACAGCCAGGAAGCGTGAGCGGCACCGGCGCCCAGCGCCGAAACCAGGAACATCAGCGCCGACACGATCAGCACGCCTCGGCGGCCCAGGCGATCCCCCAGCCAGCCTGCCAGGAAGGCACCGACCGCACACCCCAGCAGCATCGAAGCGACTTCGAAACCAAGCGCCGCCTCGCTGGAGTTGAAGGCCTGGCGAAGGCCGTCGACCGTGCCATTGATGACACCACTATCGAAGCCGAACAGGAATCCACCGAGGGTGGCCACGCAGCTGATGAGGACGATGAATGCCGTGTTTTCGCCGCCGTGGGAGGCGATGCCGGGTTGGCGCTGGGACATGGATGAACCTGTTGGGAAGGGAGGCCGGCCATCCGACGCAGCCGGCTGACCCGCAGCGTCGCACAGGCCTTGCCCTGCCGCCAATGTCCGCCACGGCCGCGCCTGCCAGGCGCCCGATTTCCGCCCCGCGCCGACACTGGGGGCCAACCTGTTCTAGAATTGGCGGGTTCAGGAATCGATCCGCCCCCAGCCCATGCCCTTTGTCGTCACCGAAAACTGCATCAAGTGCAAACACACCGATTGCGTGGAAGTGTGCCCCGTGGATTGCTTCCACGAAGGCCCGAACTTCCTGGTGATCGATCCGGATGAGTGCATCGACTGCACCCTGTGCGAACCGGAATGCCCGGTCAACGCGATCTTCCCGGAGGACGATGTTCCTGCCGGCCAGGAGAGCTTCGTCGCCCTCAACGCCGAGCTGGCGAAGGAGTGGCCGGTGCTGACCGTGCGCAAGGACCCGCCTGCCGACGCCGCCGAATGGGATGGCAAGCCGGACAAGCTGAAGCTGCTGGAACGCTGAGAAGCGCCTGCTGCGACAACGAAAAAGGGCGCCTTGGGCGCCCTTTTCCATTTCCGGTAGCGCCGGGCCATGCCCGGCGGATCCTGGGCCGCGCTTCAAGCGCGCCGGGCTGGGCCCGGCGCTACCCAAGGCAGGTGCCGACCAAGGCCCGCATCCACCCGACCAGCCCTTACTGCGCCAGCTTCGCCTTGAGCGCGGCGATCAGCTTTACCGGCGCTTCGGCCGTGGCCGGCAGGCCGCGCGGGTCCACCGCGGAGATGTAGGCGCCGGCATCGACGGCCACCACGCGGACCAGGAAGTTGCTGCCTTCGTAGGCCACGTCATACGAGCCCAGCAGCTGCGCGCGGCTGGCGATGGTCACGCCTTCCACGCCTTCCAGCGCGGTGCCGACCTTGGCGAAGGCCTCATCCTTGCCACCGGCGATGGTGAAACCCGTGTTGCCCACGGCCGGGGCCGCAGCCACCGGGGCCGCCGGCTTGGTCGCCGAGGAAAGGGTCGGCACCTTGTTGTCGCCGGTGGTGGCCGGCAGGTTCAGGTCCGGCGGCACTTCCAGCGGACGCATTTCCGGGGCCAGGGCGTAGTCGCCCTTGACGCCGCGCTTGAAGCAGCCGGTGGTGCCGGCAGCGACCGCCACAGCAAGCAGGGCATAGGACAGCACGCGGACGGTGGAAACGGATTGACGCATGTGAATCTCCTGGGTCAGACCAAGACGGAAGGTCAGTGGCTGGAAAGGGCTTCGAGGGCGGCGATGTCGCCGGCAAGGTGGTCGGCGGCCGCATGGTGCGGCGCCGACAGCGGCAGCAGCGGCAGGCGCAGGTCATGGCCGACACCGATGCGGCGCAGCAGCGCCTTGACCGGAATCGGGTTCGGTTCAACGCCGCAGAAATCGTGGAACGGCTGCAGGCGCGCGTCCCAGGATTCGGTGGCTGCATGGTCGTGCGCGGCGGCCAGTTCGCACATCCGGCGGTAGGCACCCGGAAGCACGTTGGAGCCCACGGAGATCAGGCCATCGATGCCGGCCCGGATCGAGCGCGCGGCGGTGCCGTCATCGCCACTGAGGACCGCGAACTTCGGGCTGCGCAGCGCCAGCAGCGCCTGCACCCGGCCGGTGTCGCCCACCGCCTCCTTGATGCCGACGATGTTGGGGTGGCTGGCCAGTTCGGCCACGGTCTCCGGCTGCATGTCGCAACCGGTACGGCCGGGCACGTTGTACAGCACGACCGGCAACCCGCCCTGGTCGGCGACCGCACGATAATGGGCAATCAGGCCGGCCTGGGTCGGCCTTACGTAAGGCGGGGTGACCACCAGTGCATGGCTGGCGCCAAGCGCGGCCGCACGACGGGTCTGTTCGATGGTTTTGGCAGTACCGGACAGGCCGGTGCCGGCCATGACCGGGATGCGGCCGCCAATGCGTTCGACCGCGCTGGCCAGCAGCAGGTCGTACTCGGCATCGGTGAGGGTTGCCGCTTCGCCGGTCGAGCCGGCAACGACAACGCCATGGACGCCACCTTCCAGTTGCAGGTGCAGCAGGCGCTGCCAACCGTCGGGATCGAGGGCGCCGTCGGCCCGGAACGGGGTCGCCAGCGCGGTGATGAGGCCGGAAAGGGACAAGGACGTGCTGCTCTTGGCTGGAAAGGGAAAACGCCCGCCACGAAAGGCCGGGGGCGACCTGAATGTTACTTGCGGCGCGAAAGCACGGGCAAGTATGCTGGACACCGGTGGATCCCCGCCTCTGGCGGGCATTCAGACTCACGCATGCATTACCCGGAATCGCCTTGACCGACACCACCCCGCGCCCCGCGCCGAGCGAAAACCACCTCCTGATCAACGCCTACACGACGCATCCGGAGTCCCCTCTGCTGCCCGTCACCCGCCGCATCGCCGACAGCGGCTGCAATCTGGTGGACGCACGCCTGGCCACGGTCGGCCGCGACGTCTCGGTCACCGCCCTGGCCACCGGCTCCTGGGACTCGGTGGCCAAGCTGGAGGCGATGCTGACCCGGCTGGAGCGCGAGGAAGGGCTGAAGCTGGTCTGGTACCGCACCGCCGCCAAGCAGGCGCAGTCCAACCTGCTGCCCTACATCGTCGAGGTGATCGCCGCCGACAAGCCGGGCATCCTGTTCCAGCTGGCCGATTTCTTCGACCGCCAGGGCATCACCATCGAGAACCTGCAGAGCACGCGCTACCGCGCCATGCAGACCGGTGCGGAAATGTTCAGCGCACAGGTCACCATCGGCGTGCCGGCCAACATGCATATTGCCGCGCTGCGCGACGATTTCCTTGAGTTCTGCGACCACCTGAACCTGGACGCGATCATGGATCCCATGAAGTTCTGATTCTTCGCGCGTCTCTCACGCGCGCGTGGCGTTTCATGTAGCTGTAATGGCAAGAACCCAGGCTCGACAGAAGGACCTCATGAACAACGGCGACACCCTGGACAGCACTACCCTCTCCCTGCCGCTGGCCCTGTCCGGCGGCGACCACGCCACCCTCGGCGACTATGCCGGCCAATGGCTGGTGCTGTACTTCTATCCCAAGGACAGCACGCCGGGCTGCACCACCGAAGGCATCGACTTCAACGCCCTGCTGCCGAAGTTCAGGAAGGCAGGCGCGGTGGTACTGGGCGTCTCGCGCGATTCGGTGAAGTCGCACGACAACTTCTGCGCCAAACAGGGCTTCAACTTCCCGCTGGTCAGCGATGGCGACGAAGCGCTGTGCAGCGCCTTCGACGTGATCAAGATGAAGAACATGTACGGCAAGCAGGTACGTGGCATCGAACGCAGCACCTTCCTGATTTCCCCCGACAGCCGCATCGTGCAGTCCTGGCGCAAGGTCAAGGTTGCCGGCCATGCCGATGCCGTTCTCGCCGAACTGAAGGCCTCCCAGTCCAAGTGAGTCCCACTGCCTACCGTGTCTGCCATCACCCTGCCCCGCTGCAGGCCGTGGTGGTTTTTCCCTGCCCGTAACCAGGAATCGACGATGACCCGAGGCAAGCGCATCTACGTGCTGGATACCAACGTGCTGATGCACGATCCCACCGCGCTGTTCAAATTCGAGGAGCACGACATCTACCTGCCCATGCAGGTGATCGAGGAGCTGGACAACGGCAAGAAGGGCACCTCCGAAGCCAGCCGCAACGCTCGCCAGGTGAGCCGTTTCCTCAACGAGCTGGTGCAGGAATCCGGCCTGGACAACCTGGCCGACGGCATTCCACTGCAGCGTCCCAATGGCCTGCAGCTGCGCGGCAAGCAGAGCGCCGGCAAGCTGCGCTTCCAGACCAGCCATTTCGACGCGGGCAAGAGCTTTGGCAAGGTCATTCCGGACAATGCCATCCTCGGCGCGATCCTGGCCCTCAAGGAAGAAACGCCGGACCTGCCGGTGGTGTTCGTTTCCAAGGACATCAACCTGCGGATCAAGGCCGCCATCGCCGGCATCGTGTCCGAGGACTACGAGAACGACCGCGCACTGGACGATTTCAGCCTGCTCTACACCGGTGCCACCGAGCTGCCCGAAGACTTCTGGAAGCGCCACGGCGAGGATCTGCGCAGCTGGAGCGACAAGGGCCGCAGCCATTACGAGATCCAGGCGCAGGATGGCGAGGAGTGGTACCCGAACCAGTACGTCTACCTGCCCGGCGAAGACGAAGTCGAACTGCGCGTCAGCCGCGTGGTCGGCGACGGCAAGGTAGTGCTGTCGCTGGTCGATGATTTCCGCCACGGCAGCCACGCCGTGTGGGGCATCAGTGCGCGCAACCGCGAGCAGAATTTCGCGCTGAACGCACTGATGGACCCGGAGATCGACTTCGTCACCCTGCTGGGTACCGCCGGTACCGGCAAGACCCTGCTGGCGCTGGCCGCCGGCCTGGCCCAGACCATGGACCAGCAGCGCTACCGCGAGATCATCATGACCCGCGCCACGGTCAGCGTTGGCGAGGACATCGGTTTCCTGCCGGGCACCGAGGAAGAGAAGATGACGCCGTGGATGGGCGCGCTGACCGACAACCTGGAAGTGCTCACGCACAACCAGGAAGGCGGCACCTGGGGCCGCCAGGCCACCAACGACCTGCTCGCCAGCCGCATCAAGATCCGCTCGATGAACTTCATGCGCGGCCGCACGTTCCTGTCACGCTACCTGATCCTGGACGAGGCGCAGAACCTCACCCCCAAGCAGATGAAGACGCTGATCACCCGTGCTGGCCCCGGCACCAAGATCGTCTGCCTGGGCAACGTCGAGCAGATCGACACCCCGTACCTGACCGAAACCACCTCGGGCCTGACCTACGCGGTGGATCGCTTCAAGAACTGGCCGCATAGTGCGCACATCACCCTGCGCCGTGGCGAACGCTCGCGCCTGGCCGATTACGCGTCGGAGGTGTTGTGAACCGCTGCACCCGCCTGCTGCTGCCCACGGCTGCGATCGCCCTCGCAGCCGCGCTCGGCGCCTGCACCACCACGCGCGGCCCGGCCAGCGTGCCGACCGCCGAACGTACCGGACAATCCTGGGTGGTCACCCGCCCGATCATCGCCGCGCAGGTGCTCGACACCTGCTCGCGGCCCAGTCCAGGCCGCGAGGCGGGCCGGGTCAGCGGCTATTGGGCACCCAGCCGGCAGCAGATCGACCAGCTGGAAGCACAGCTCTCGTCGCTGCAGGCACAGGTCCCGAAGGTGCTGGACTTCGACCGCCAGTACGTCGGCATCGAAAGCGCCGGCAAGCGGCTGATCTACGTCAACGCCTTCCATCTGCCCGATGGCAGCGGCATCAATCCGGCACGGGAAGCGATCCGCGTCTGCGACGGCGGCACGCAGTTCTGGGGCGCGGTGTTCGACCCCTCCAGCAATACCTTCAGCGAGCTGCAGTTCAACGGCGGCTTCGGCGGGCCCTGAGGGGCCTTGCCGATGGGAATACGCCTGCCCACCTGGGTCTGGATTGGTGCGGTCGCGCTCTCGTGCGTGGCCGGCATGGTCAACGTGGTCGGCTTCCTCGGCTTCGAGCATCAGGCGGTCAGCCACATGACCGGCAGCACCAGCCAGCTGGGCATGGCGCTGGCGCAGGGCGACTGGCGCGCGGTCGGCCATCTGTGGGGGCTGCTGATCGCGTTCTCACTGGGTGCGATGCTCAGCGGCCTGTTGATCCAGGACAGTACCCTGCAACTGGGCCGACGCTACGGCGTGGCGCTGGCCTTGGAGTCCGCGCTGCTGCTGGTGGCCATTCCGCTGTTCGAACGCCACCAGATCTGGGGCGCACTGGCCGCCGCCATGGCCTGCGGCCTGCAGAACGCGATGGCCACCACCTTCAGCGGCGCGGTGGTACGCACCACCCATCTCAGCGGCATGTTCACCGACCTCGGCATCGGCCTGGGCCACCTGCTGCGCGGATTGCCGCTGCAGGTACGACGCCTGACCCTCAGCGGCCTGATCATCAGCGGCTTCCTCGCCGGCGGCATCCTCGGCGCCTGGCTGTTCATGCGTTGGCAATATGACGCCCTGCTCGCCCCTGCCCTGCTGACTGGCCTGACGGGCCTGGGCTATGTGCTGTACCAGCAATGGGCACGTTGGCGGCATTGAATCAAGGACATCGGCGCATGGCGTGGATCTACCTTCCCCTGCGCGACCACGGCACAATCGCGGAATGAGCCCGACCACTCCCGTTTCCGCTCTCACCATCGCCGGCTCCGACTCCGGTGGAGGGGCGGGCATCCAGGCCGACCTGAAAACCTTCGCCGCGCATCGCGTGCACGGCCTCTCCGCAATCACCGCACTGACCGCACAGAACACGCGTGGCGTCATCGCCGTGCATGTGCCGCCGATCGACTTCCTGTGCGCGCAGCTGGATGCCTGTTTCGACGATTTCGACATTCACGCGGTAAAGCTGGGCATGCTGGCCAACGCCGGCGTGATCAACGCCGTTGCTGACGCACTGGAGAAGCATCGTCCGCCGCACGTGGTGCTGGACCCGGTGATGGTCGCCACCAGTGGGGCGCGCCTGCTGGAAGACAGCGCATTGCAGGCCATGCGTGAGCGCCTGATCCCGCTGGCCACGCTGATCACCCCCAACACACCGGAAGCAGAACTGCTGGTCGGACGGAAGATCAGCAATGGCGATGACGCTGAGCGCGCGGCGTCAGCCCTGCTCGATCTCGGTGCCGGCGCCGTACTGCTGAAAGGTGGCCACCTGCAGGAAGGCAACCGCGTAATCGACCGCTACTTCGACGGCGTCAGCAACGAAGAATTCATCCACGCCCGCCTGCCACTGGATGCACATGGCACCGGCTGCACGCTGGCTGCGGCCATCGCCGCGCAGCTGTGCAATGGCCTGAGCCTGACCAACGCCTGCGAAGCCGGCATCGATTACGTCGCACGCAGCCTGCAGCGGAGCCATGCCCCTGGTCGCAGCGAGGTGCGGGTGCTCGATCACTTCGGCGCGGCACCACACGCATGAACCTGGCGCCGCGCATCCTCGCCGTACAGTGCGACGACGGCCATCGCTACGAAGTGATTGCCTGCGTGCCCGCGCACCCCATTGCGCGCCTGCTGTGGCTGCCCGCGCTGGGCGTGGCCGCGCGCCATTACCTGCCGTTGGCGCAGGCGCTGGCTGCGAAGGGCGTGGCGGTGTACCTGCACGAGTGGCGCGGCAACGGCAGCAGTTCGCTGCGCCCATCGCGCGCGCTGGACTGGGGCTATCGCGAGGTACTCGAACAGGATCTGCCAGGCAGCCAGGCCGTTCTGGCTGCAGCGGATGAAGAGGCTGGCACCCTGCCCTGGATCATCGGCGGCCACAGCCTTGGCGGGCAGCTGGCCTGCGTGCATGCCGGACGCCATCCGCAGCACTTCAACCGGCTGTGGCTGGCCGCCAGCGGCTCACCGTTCTGGCGTGGCTTCCCGCCACCACGCGGATGGCTGCTGCCGCTGGTCTACCGCTTTCTGCCGTGGATCGCGCAGCGCCAGGGCGTGCTGCATGGCCGTCGCCTTGGCTTCGGCGGCACCGAGGCGCGCGGCCTGATTGCCGACTGGGCGCGCGTGGGCCTGAACAACCACTACGCCGCGTCCGGCATGGACGAAGACCTCGATGCGCACATGGCGCGCGTGCATGGCAGCGCGCAGGCGGTGCTGATGGAGCACGACTGGTTGGCCCCCACCGGATCGATGCAGACGCTGCTGGCGAAGCTGCCGAATGTGGACGCGCAGCTGCGCGTGCTGTCCGCGCAGGAACTGGGCACGCGCGCCGATCATTTCGCGTGGCTGAAGGCGCCGGACGCCGTGGCTGACAGCTTTTTCATTCAGTTGGATGAAAATTTTCACAAAACTGTTGACGGTCCGCGCCGACATCCGCATAATTCCGCTCCTGTCGCAGGGCGCCCGTAGCTCAGTTGGATAGAGTACCTGGCTACGAACCAGGCGGTCGGGAGTTCGAATCTCTCCGGGCGCACCACTCGACAGGTTTCCGGCATCCGCCGCTGGAAATGCAGTAAAATTTGATTGTGTACCGCGCGCCCGTAGCTCAGTTGGATAGAGTACCTGGCTACGAACCAGGCGGTCGGGAGTTCGAATCTCTCCGGGCGCACCATACACAGTCAACACAACAAGTTTATGTAATTGGCGCCCGTAGCTCAGTTGGATAGAGTACCTGGCTACGAACCAGGCGGTCGGGAGTTCGAATCTCTCCGGGCGCACCATTACACCGAAACAGCAGGCCTCGGTCTGCTGTTTTTTTATGTGTGTTTTCGGCAGGGCTGCGCCCTGCACCTGCAGATGCTTCAAGCCAAGGCAACAGCAACAGCAACAGCAACAGCTGGTATTCCGTGGGTTGGCGGGGCGGCATGGACAGGCAGGACACGCCGTAAACCCATCCATGAAGTGACCCCCGAGACTTGGACGGGGTCAGGCGGCCGATTGGGCCTGTTGGGCCTGCTCCCGGTACTGTACCGGGCTCAGGCCCTTCAATTTCAATTTGATTCGCTCTTGGTTGTAGTACTGGATGTATTCCACCAGCCCCGCCTCCAG
>NZ_JAZKVY010000386.1:0-337 GCF_036624925.1 Stenotrophomonas sp. A3_2 | reverse complement strand
GACGCATCTGAACGAGACGATTTTTTCCTCCGCGATCGCCAGCTCGCATGAGGCGAAGCCGTTGCCGTCCGGCATCTATATGAACGACGCGATGCTGGCGAATGTGTGCAAGCACAATGTGACGCGGTTTCCGTATGAGATTTCCCGGCTGGCGCAGGATCTGGCGGGCGGGATCATGGTGACGCTGCCGAGCCAGGCGGATTTCGAGCACGAGGTGGCGGGGCCCATTCTGCGGAAATACATGAAGGGGCGGGACAACGTGCCGGTGGAGCACCGGACGCGCATGCTGCGGCTGATCGAGAACATGACGCTGGGGCGGAACGCGGTGGGGTACCTC
>NZ_JAZKVY010000385.1:0-359 GCF_036624925.1 Stenotrophomonas sp. A3_2 | reverse complement strand
GATCCATCGCCTCGATGACATTCTGCGTGCCCGTGTGTTCGCGATCACGTGTGGCTATGAGGACGCCGATGATCTCGATGCCCTGCGCGACGATCCGGGCTTCCGCCTGGCGCTGGGCAAGTTGCCGGGATCGGGCGCGGGGCTGGCCAGCCAACCGACGATGAGCCGCTGGGAGAATGCACCGACCACGCGTGAACTGGCCCGGATGATGGTCGCGATGATCGGCGTTTACTGTGCCAGCTATCCGGCCCCACCGGCGGCGGTGACGCTGGATATCGATGACACGTGTGATGTCGTGCACGGCTATCAGCAGCTCTCGTTCTGGAACGGACATCACGGTGAGCGCTGCTTCCTGCCGA
>NZ_JAZKVY010000384.1:0-456 GCF_036624925.1 Stenotrophomonas sp. A3_2 | reverse complement strand
GCGCCGAAGGTGCGGGAACTCCGGGCGGTGGACTTGCTCGAAATCTCCGTGGTGAGCGCGTTCCCAGCTTACCCTGACACCACCGTTGCCGCCCGCTCCGCACGCCTGGCGCTGGTGTCACCGGCCGCGCGCCGTGCTTACCTCGCGGGGATCTGATGGGCCTCCTGTCGCGCCTCCTGGGCCGCACGACCGAACGCCGCGACGCATCATGGAGCGCGCTCGCGGCGGCGCTGCCGGTGGGTAGCACGCGCATCAATGCCGTGCTGGCCGAGAACCTTTCGAGCGTTGTGGCGTGCGTGAACGCGATTGCGGACGGTCTCGCGATGCTGCCGGCGGCGGTTTACCGCATGGCCGAGCATGGCCGGACCGAAGCCCCGACGCATCCGGTGGCCGCGCTGATCCGGCGGCCGAATGCGCGGCAGAGCTGGCCGGACTTTGCCGGCTGGCTCATGGGTC
>NZ_JAZKVY010000383.1:0-511 GCF_036624925.1 Stenotrophomonas sp. A3_2 | reverse complement strand
CTTGAATTCCGCGGCCACCTCCTCCTCGAGCGCGGTCAGCGCCGCGAAGCCGGGATGCATCGCCTTCACCACCTTGTTGGCGTTCGCATGCTCTCTGTAATGATGCCCCTCCTGGGCCGCGAAGCGCCGGCACTCCTCCTTCAGGTCCGGGTCCTCGATGCGATCGGCCGCCTCGTTGATGGAGCGGATCAGATACGGCTCGAGATAGGGCAACATCATCCAGACGCCGAGAAACGTGTAGGAGGTCCACGGGTCGTTCTTGACAAACACGCAGTCGAGCGGCGGCGGGAACAGGAAGCCCATACGCCGGATCGGCATGCCGTGGGTCGCGGCCTCCGAAAGCGCTGGCGAGGTGACGGCGTCGTCGGACATGGCTATTCCTCCCGTCGATGACCTTGTTAAAAACAGACATGACTGTTCGTAAGTTGGAAGTCAAGCCACGCCGCTCCCAGCAGGCGCGGCGGGAGGACATGCGCCGCCGGCTGCTTGAGGCGACGCTGGAGTGCGTGCA
>NZ_JAZKVY010000382.1:0-38294 GCF_036624925.1 Stenotrophomonas sp. A3_2 | reverse complement strand
GGCCACAGCAAAAGCCCAAGCAACAGCAGAGGCTGGTTTCCTGAGGGTAGGGGGGGGGGGGGGGGGGGGGGGGGGGGGGGGGGGGGGGGGGGGGGGGGGGGGGCGGCGGGGGTGGCGCCCGCGGGGTGTCGGGGGCGGGGCGGCCCCCCCCCCCCCCCCCCCCCCCCCACCCCGCCTACCCTCAGGAAACCAGCCTCTGCTGTTGCTTGGGCTTTTGCTGTGGCCGTTGCCTCTGCGGGTGCAGGGCGCCGCCCTGCCGAACTAAACTACCTGCCGTTGTCCCAGCAGGATTGCCCATGTTCGATACCTCGCCCCAGCTCGATTGCGCCGGCCGCATCCTGCGCCTCGACCGTGCCCGGGTCATGGGCATCGTCAACGTCACCCCGGACTCGTTCTCCGATGGCGGCGCGCACGACACCACCGAGGCGGCCGTCGCCCACGGTCTGAAGCTGGTCGAGGAGGGCGCCGACCTGCTCGACATCGGCGGCGAATCGACCCGCCCGGGCGCTGCGCCGGTGTCGATCGAGGATGAGCTGCGCCGGGTGATTCCGGTGATCGAGCAGCTGGCCGCCCGCACTCAGGTGCCGATCAGCATCGACACCTTCAAGCCGGAGGTGATGCGCGCGGCGGTGGCCGCTGGCGCCGGCATGATCAACGACATCTTCGGCCTGCGTCAGGACGGGGCGCTGGACGCCGCCGCTGAAACCGGCGTGCCGGTGGTGCTGATGCACATGCAGGGCGAACCGGGCCACATGCAGGCAGATCCATACTACGGCGACGTGGTCGCCGAGGTGCACGGTTTCCTGGTGCAGCGCCTGTTCGCCGCCGAGATGGCAGGTATCGCGAAGAAGAACCTGCTGATCGACCTCGGTTTCGGCTTCGGCAAGACCACCGCCCACAACATGACCCTGCTGGCGCGCTCGGAACGCTTCCTGGAACTGGGCGTGCCGATGTTGGCTGGCCTGTCGCGCAAGCGCAGCCTGGGCGAACTGACCGGTCGCGACACGCCGTCCGAGCGCGTGGCCGCCTCGTTGGCTGCGCACCTGATCGCAGTCCAGCGTGGCGCACGCATCGTGCGCGTGCATGACGTGGCCGCCACCGTCGATGCGCTGAAGATCTGGCAGGCCGTCGAGGCCGTGCCAACGCCGCGCGCCGACGCCACGCCGACGATCCGCTGGCCGGACGAAGACTGATGGACATCGACCGGCGGCCACTGGCGATCGCCGTGATGGGGCCGACCGCCAGTGGCAAGACCGCCACCGCGATCGCCCTTGCGAAGCAGCTGGATGGCGAGATCGTCAGCGTCGATTCGGCGCTGGTCTATCGGCATCTGGATATCGGCTCGGCCAAGCCGAATGCGGCCGAGCGGGCGCAGGCGCCGCACCATCTGCTGGACCTGCGCGATCCGTGGCAGACCTATTCGGCGGCCGAGTTCGCCGCCGATGCCGGCCGCGTCGTGGCCGACATCGTGGCACGCGGCAAAACGCCGATCCTGGCAGGTGGCACGGGGCTGTACTTCCGGGCCCTGCTGCAGGGCCTGTCGCCGATGCCGGAGGCCGACCCGGTGATGCGCGAAGCACTCAGCACCGAGGCGGCCGAGCGGGGCTGGGCGGCACTGCACGCCGAGCTGGCCAAGGTCGACCCGGCCGCCGCCGCACGTATCCATGCCACCGACCCGCAACGCATCCAGCGGGCGCTGGAGGTCTATCGCCTCACCGGCACGCCGATCAGTGAATGGCAGCGCCGGCCGGGCGTCGCGCCGTTGCCGGTGCGCACCCTCAAGCTGATCCTCGCCCCGCGTGACCGCGCGGTACTGCACCAGCGTATCGAGGCGCGCTTCGACGCCATGCTGGCGCAGGGCTTCCTGGACGAGGTGCGGGCATTGCGTGCAATGCCGGAAATGACCGCCGTGGCGGCGCCGCTGGACCTGCCCGCGGTGCGCGCGGTTGGCTATCGCCAGGCCTGGGAATACCTGGACGGGGAGGGCGATGCTGCCCGTTTCCGGGACAAGGCCATCTTCGCCACCCGGCAGCTGGCCAAGCGCCAGCTGACCTGGCTGCGCGGCGAGCTTGATGCGCGCTGGTTCGACCCCCATGTCGATGGGGAGCGCCTGGCCGGCGCGGTGTCGACCTTCGTCGCACGCTGAACCCCCGCCAGCCGTGTAACATCATCGGTCGGCGGGCGGCTCGGGGGCCGTGGCAACCGTCGGCAACCCAATAAGAACAATAATCAGGAGTGTGCAATGTCCAAGGGGCAATCGCTGCAGGATCCTTTCTTGAACGCACTTCGGCGCGAGCGCGTGCCGGTTTCGGTGTACCTGGTCAACGGCATCAAGCTGCAGGGCACGATCGAGTCGTTCGACCAGTTCGTGGTCCTGCTGCGCAACACGGTCAGTCAGATGGTCTACAAGCACGCCATTTCCACGGTCGTTCCGGCACGTAACGTGAAGGTCGGTCCGGGCGGTGGTTACGTGCAGTCCGGTGAAGGTGGTCAGGCAGGTGATGAAGCAGACGAGTAAGACCGGAGCGGTGAATGTTTGACCGCTCGAAAAAGGGCGAACACGCCCTGTTGATCCAGCCCCATTTCGGCAAGCTGGAAGACGATGTGCTGGAAGAATTCGGTGATCTGGCCCGCTCGGCTGGGGCCAGCATCGCCGCGACGATCACTGCGCGCCTGGACCGACCGAATCCGTCGACCCTGATCGGCAGCGGCAAGCTGGACGAGATCAAGGCTGCGGCCGACGCCAGCGGTGCCGACCTGATCCTGGTCAACCATGCGTTGAGCCCGGGCCAGGAGCGCAACCTGGAACGGTTCCTGGAGCGCCGGGTGATCGACCGTACCGGCCTGATCCTGGATATCTTCGCCCAGCGTGCGCACAGCCACGAGGGCAAGCTGCAGGTCGAGCTGGCGCAGCTGCGGCATCTGGCCACGCGGCTGGTGCGCGGCTGGACCCACCTGGAGCGCCAGCGCGGTGGTTCAATTGGCCTGCGCGGCCCGGGTGAAACCCAGCTGGAAACCGACCGCCGCCTGCTGCAGAAGCGGGTCGAGCAGTTGCAGAAGCGCCTGGAAAAGGTGGAAGTGCAGCGCACCCAGATGCGTCGTGCGCGTGTGCGCAGCGAGCTGCCCCGTGTGGCACTGGTGGGCTACACCAACGCCGGCAAGTCGACCCTGTTCAACGCCATGACCGGCGCCGAGGCCTATGCCGCCGACCAGCTGTTCGCCACGCTGGATCCGACCGTGCGCCGCATCGCGGTGCCGGGCGGCAACGTGGTGCTGGCCGACACCGTTGGCTTCGTCCGCGACCTGCCGCATGACCTGGTCGCTGCGTTCCGCTCGACCCTGTCCGAGGCGCGCGAGGCCGATTTCCTGCTGCACGTGGTCGATGCTGCCGACCCGCACCGCGAGGAGCGCATCGCCCAGGTAGACGAAGTGCTGACCGCAGTCGGTGCCGGCGATCTGCCGCAGCTGCTGGTGTTCAACAAGATCGACCGCATTGACGGCGCCGACGTGCGCCACGACGGCCAGGACGGTATCCCGGACGAATCGCGTCGCGAGCGGGTGTGGATTTCCGCGCGTGACGGTCAGGGCTTGGAGCTGTTGCAGGCGGTGCTGGGCAAGCGCCTGGGCCTGCAGCATGTCACCGGCGAACTGCGTCTTCCCCCGGATGCAGGCCGCCTGCGCGCGCGCCTGCACCAGCTGGAGGTGATCCGCAGCGAGCAGGCCGATGAGGATGGTTGGCTGCTGCAGGTCGACCTGCCGATCGCCGAAGCCGAAAAGCTGGCCGCCAGTGCCGATGGCGCCCCGATCCGCGCGCTGCTGCCGGAAAAACTGCCGGAGTGGTGAGGTAGCGACCGGTGCCCGGTAGTGCCGGCCGCTGGCCGGCAACGCAACCGTGCCGGAGGGGCGCGACATCCGCCTGTCATCTGCGGTACAACGTGGTTCTTCACCCCACCGTCATGCCGATGTCCATCCCCACCGACGCCGATCTCAATGCCCAGTCCGCCGCGCTCGGGCAGCGCCTGCAGCAGGCCTCGCTGCAGCTGGTGACCGCCGAAAGCTGCAGTGGTGGCTGGATCGCCAAGTGCATGACCGACATTGCCGGCTCGTCGGCGTTCTTCGACTGCGGCATGGTGGTCTACAGCTACGAAGCCAAGCAGCGCCTGCTCGGCGTGCGCGCGCAGACCCTGGAGCAGTTCGGTGCGGTCAGCCGCGAAACCGTGCTGGAAATGGTCTCCGGCGCGCTGGTCAATTCCGGTGCCGGCATCGCCGTGGCGGTGACCGGCATTGCCGGCCCCGGTGGCGGGAGCCCGGACAAGCCGGTCGGCAGTGTCTGGATTGGCTGGAAGCGCCGTGGCGGCTATGCCCGCGCCGAGCTGTTCCAGTTCGATGGCGACCGCGAAGCCATCCGCCGGCAAACCGTGGCGGCGGCATTGCGCGGTATCGACGCCCAGCTGTGACATGCTGCTCCGGTAATCGTCCGGAGCACGCATGATGTGGGAGACGCTGGGTACTGTCCGTGACCTGGGCCGACTGCAGGAAATCGCCGTCGTCCTGATCCGCTATGGCTTCGGCGACGTGGTGCGGCGCATCGGCTTGGCCACCACGCTGGAGCGGGCAGGGCGCCTGCTGCACTGGAACGAGGACCGCCAGGAACTGCTGCGGATGACCGCGCCGGTGCGTGTGCGCAGCGCTATGCAGGATCTGGGTCCCACTTTCGTCAAGCTCGGGCAGGTGCTGGCGACGCGCGTTGACCTGCTGCCGCCGGAATGGATCGCTGAACTGTCCGAACTGCAGAACGCGGTGCCGGCGCTGCCGTACGCGGATATCCGCGAGCAGCTCGAAGCCGACCTTGGCGCCTCGCCGACGGAGGTGTTCGCCTTCCTCGATGAAACCCCGATGGCCGCCGCCTCGCTGGCGCAGGCCCATCGCGCCCGGCTCCACGATGGCCGTGAGGTGGTGCTGAAAATCCGGCGGCCCGGCATCCGCGATGTGGTCGAGGCCGATCTGCGGCTGCTGGCCCGCCTGGCCGAGATTGTCGAGGCGCGGCTGCCGGACCTGCGCCGCTATCGTCCGGCCGAGGTCGTGCAGCAGTTCACCGTGTCGCTGCGACGCGAACTGGATTTCGCCGCCGAATGCCGTAACGCCGAACGCATCGCGCGCAACTTCAGCGGCCGCGACGACATCCTGATTCCCAGCGTGCACTGGCAGTGGACCTGCGAAAGCCTGAACGTGCAGGACTTCGTCGACGGCATTCCCGGCCGTAACCTTGCCGGTGTCGATGCGGCCGGGCTGGACCGCCGCGAACTGGCCCGGCGCGGCGCCGGCATCGTGTTGAAGATGGTGTTGGAGGACGGCAGCTTCCACGCGGATCCACACCCGGGCAACATCATCTACCTGCGCGACGGCCGCATCGGCGTGATCGATTTCGGCATGGTCGGCGCGCTGTCCGAGGTGCGCCGCTTCCAGGTCGCGCAGCTGCTGCACGGGCTGGTCGAGCAGGACCCGCAGGGCGTGGCCGACGTGTTGCTGGACTGGGCCGGTGGCGTGGAAGTGGACGAGAACCGGCTGCAGCACGACATCAGCCAGTTCGTCGACCAGTACCGCGGCGTGCCGCTGAAGGACCTGCGTATCGGCCTGATGCTGGGCGATATCACCCAGCTGCTGCGGAGCTACAGTCTGACGTTGCCGGCCGATCTGGCGCTGATGATCAAGGCCTTCCTGACCCTGGAAGGCATGGGCCGCCAGCTCGACCCGGATTTCGACATGGCCAGTGCCGCGCGCCCGTTCCTGGAGCGGGTAGTGCTGCAGCGCTATGCGCCCAGGGCGCTGCTCAAGCGTGGCCGCCGCAGCCTGCTGGGGTTGGTCGACTTCGCCGGTGAGCTGCCGCGCGACCTGCGCAAGCTGGTGCAGGCGGCGCGCCGCGGACGACTGCAGCTGAAGGTCGAAACCACCGCGCTGCAGGGCTTCGGCGAACAGGTGAACCGTGCGGCAAACCGGCTGGTGGTAGGCGTGATCACGGCTGCCCTGATCATCGGCTCGTCGATCGTGATGCACAGCGTCGGCGGGGTTTCCAGCCGCTGGCTGCTGGCGCTGGGCGTGTGCGGCTTCATCGGCGCCGGCTTCTGTGGTGTGTGGATCCTGTTCTCCATATGGAGGAGCGGCAAGCACACATAGTGTGCTTGCCGCAGCGGTTCCCCATCGGAACCGTGGAATCGCTGCGCGATTCCTGTAGGGCCGACCGCTGGTCGGCTGCTCTTGCTTTTGCCTTTGCCGCCCGGCCATTGGCCCAACTGCCGAGCATGGCTCGGCACTACAGATCCCCATCACCTGTCTGTCGTACCCGGCACTTGCAGTTGTGTGCGTTAGTAGTAATACTACTAACCATGGACCTGACCGACACCCAGCAGGCGATCCTGCAGTTGATCGCCGAGCGTATCGAGAGCGAAGGCGCACCGCCCTCGCAGACTGAAATCGCACGTGCGTTCGGCTTCAAGGGCGTGCGCGCGGCCCAGTACCACCTGGAAGCCCTGGAGCAGGCCGGTGCGATCCGTCGCATCCCGGGCCAGGCGCGCGGCATCCGCCTGGTGCAGGCGCCGCCGGTCGAGAAGCTGGCCGAGCCGGGCCTGCCCGACAGTGTGCTGCGCCTGCCGGTGCTGGGCCGGGTTGCGGCCGGCCTCCCGATCGGCGCCGACATCGGCTCGGACGATTTCGTGGTGCTGGACCGGGTGTTCTTCTCGCCAGCGCCGGACTACCTGCTGAAGGTGCAGGGCGATTCGATGATCGACGAGGGCATCTTCGACGGTGACCTGATCGGTGTGCACCGCACCCGCGACGCCCATTCTGGGCAGATCGTGGTGGCGCGCATCGATGACGAGATCACGGTCAAGCTGCTGAAGATCGCCAAGGACCGCATCCGCCTGCTGCCGCGCAATCCCGATTACAAGCCGATCGAGGTGCTGCCGGACCAGGATTTCGCGATCGAGGGCCTCTATTGCGGCCTGCTGCGGCCCAACCGTTGACCCGTTCCATAGCGCATTACCCCGCGGTCTTTTGTGGCGATTCTCTGGTTCCACTGAGGTTGGTACGGATGTCCGATAATTCTTTTCAGAGCGCCGGGCAGAATCTCAGCCTGTGCGATACGTCCGACTTAAAGTGAACCCATGGCAAAGAAGACCCCCAAAGACAGCACCCCCAACGACATGACCTCTGCAAGGACCAATACGATGGACGAGAACAAGAAGCGCGCCTTGGCTGCTGCTCTGGGCCAGATCGAGAAGCAGTTCGGCAAGGGCTCGGTGATGCGCATGGGTGACCGCGTGGTCGAGCCCGTCGAAGCCATCCCGACCGGTTCGCTGATGCTCGACATCGCACTGGGCATTGGCGGTCTGCCGAAGGGCCGTGTCGTTGAGATCTACGGGCCGGAATCCTCGGGCAAGACCACCCTGACCCTGCAGGCCATCGCCGAGTGCCAGAAGATGGGCGGTACCGCAGCTTTCATCGACGCCGAGCACGCGCTTGACCCGATCTATGCCGCCAAGCTGGGCGTGAACGTGGACGACCTGCTGCTGTCGCAGCCGGATACCGGTGAGCAGGCGCTGGAAATCGCCGACATGCTGGTCCGTTCGGGCTCGGTCGACATCCTGGTGGTCGACTCGGTCGCCGCACTGACCCCGAAGGCCGAAATCGAAGGCGAGATGGGTGACCAGCTGCCGGGTCTGCAGGCCCGCCTGATGAGCCAGGCGCTGCGCAAGTTGACCGGCAACATCAAGCGCTCCAACACCCTGGTGATCTTCATCAACCAGCTGCGCATGAAGATCGGCGTGATGATGCCGGGCCAGAGCCCGGAAACCACCACGGGCGGCAACGCGCTGAAGTTCTATGCCTCGGTCCGCCTGGACATCCGCCGTATCGGCGCGATCAAGAAGGGTGACGAGATCATCGGCAACCAGACCAAGATCAAGGTGGTCAAGAACAAGCTGGCGCCTCCGTTCAAGCAGGTCATCACTGAGATCCTGTACGGCGAAGGCATCAGCCGCGAGGGCGAACTGATCGACATGGGCGTGGATGCCAAGCTGGTCGAAAAGGCCGGCGCCTGGTACAGCTACGGTGAAGAACGCATCGGCCAGGGCAAGGACAACGCCCGCGGCTACCTGCGCGACAACCCGACCGTCGCTGCAAAGCTCGAGGCAGAACTGCGCGAGAAGTTCCAGCCGGCCGAAGCGGCCCGCGAGGATGGTGACGACGAAGGCGACGACGAGTAAGGCTTGCTGTGGGGCAGGGCGGCGCCGTCAGTGACGTCGCCCTGTCCCGCAGGTTCGAATCGCCCATGGATGGGCTGGGTGCCACGGATGGCGCCACCCTTGGAGTACCCATGTCCGACGCCGAAGACATTCCGACCGGCCGCAAGCGCCGACCGCGTGAGCAGACTCCCGTGCAGCGGGCGCTGGGCCTTCTGGTCCGCCGCGAACACTCGCGCAAGGAACTCACCCGCAAGCTGACCGCCCGTGGCATTGAAGACGAAGCCGCGCAGGCCGCTGTCGCCAAGCTGACCGAGGCCGGCTGGCAGGACGACACCCGCTTCGCTGAGAACCTGGTGCGGATGCGCGCCAACACCGGCTATGGGCCGATCCATGTCCGCGCCGAGCTTGGCACCCACGGCCTGGACAGTGCCGCGATTGCCGCAGCGATGGACAGCTACGAAGGCGACTGGCAGGAAAATGCTCGCGATCTGGTCCGCAGGCGCTTTGGCGAGGCCGGCCCGCAGGACCTGGCGCAGCGGCGCAAGGCCGCCGATCTGCTGGCCCGACGGGGCTTCGACGGCGACAGCATCCGCCGCGCGACCCGCTACGACCCGGATGACTGAGACTGGCGGCGCCGGGCCTGATACCCTTTAGGTTTTCGGCGGTCCCTCGCGACCCTGGCCAACGCGGCCGGTGGTCCGGGTCCGCCGGCCCGCAGACTGCCAGCCCCCAATGAACGCATCCGCCAAATTCACGACTTCCCAGATCCGCAGCGATTTCCTTGAATTCTTCAAGGGCAAAGGCCACACCATCGTGCCGTCGGCGCCGCTGGTGCCGGGCAACGATCCGACCCTGCTGTTCACCAACTCCGGCATGGTGCAGTTCAAGGACGTGTTCCTCGGCGCGGAAAAGCGCAGCTACGTGCGCGCGGCCGATGTCCAGCGCTGCCTGCGCGCGGGCGGCAAGCACAACGATCTCGACCAGGTTGGCTACACCGCACGCCACCACACCTTCTTCGAGATGCTGGGCAACTGGTCGTTCGGCGATTACTTCAAGAAGGACGCGATCGCCTGGGCCTGGGAGCTGCTGACGCAGGTCTGGAAGCTGCCGGCCGAGCGCCTGCTGGTTACCGTGTACCAGACCGACGACGAAGCCTACGAACTGTGGCGTGACATGGTCGGTGTGCCGGAAGAGCGCATCGTGCGCATCGGCGACAACAAGGGCGCACCGTTCGCCTCGGACAACTTCTGGCAGATGGCCGACACCGGTCCGTGCGGCCCGTGCACCGAGATCTTCTATGACCACGGCGACCACATCGCCGGTGGCCCCCCGGGTTCGCCGGATGAAGACGGCGACCGCTTCATCGAAATCTGGAACCTGGTGTTCATGCAGTTCGACCGCCAGCCCGACGGCACCCTGGTGCCGCTGCCGGCGCCGTGCGTGGATACCGGCATGGGCCTGGAGCGACTGGCGGCGATCCTGCAGCACGTTCACACCAACTACGAGATCGACCTGTTCCAGGCGCTGATCCGCAAGGCCGCCGAGCTGACCGGCACCGCCGACCTGGAAAACAAGTCGCTGCGCGTGATCGCCGATCACATCCGCGCCTGTTCGTTCCTGATCGTCGATGGCGTGCTGCCGTCCAACGAAGGCCGTGGCTACGTGCTGCGCCGTATCATCCGCCGCGCCCTGCGCCACGGCTGGATGCTGGGCGTGCGGCAGCCGTTCTTCAGCAAGCTGGTGCCGACCCTGGTCGAGCAGATGGGCGAGGCCTATCCGGAACTGCCGGCGGCGGTGGACACCGTCACCCGTGCGCTGCAGGCCGAAGAAGAGCGTTTCGCCGAAACCCTCGATGCCGGCATGAAGATCTTCGAGGACGTGGCGGGCAAGGCCAGCAACGGCGTGATCCCGGGCGTTGACGCCTTCCGCCTTTACGACACCTACGGTTTCCCGCTCGACCTGACCCAGGACATCGCCCGCGAGCGCGACCTGACCGTCGACATCGCCGGCTTCGACGCCGCAATGGAGCAGCAGCGCGAGACCGCACGCGCAGCCGGCAAGTTCGGCGGCGGCGTGACCCTGCCGGCCGAGCTGGTGGCAACGCTCAGCCCGACCCTGTTCCTGGGCTATGACCGCCTGCAGGCCGACGGCCTGAGCGTGCTGGCCCTGCTCAAGGACGGCCGTCCGGTGCAGTCGGCCGATGCCGGTGATTCGGTCATCGTGATCACCAACCAGACCCCGTTCTACGCCGAATCCGGCGGCCAGGTCGGTGACACGGGCGTGCTTGCCGGCAACGGCGTGCGCCTGGTGGTGGAAGACACCCAGAAGTTCGCTGGCCAGTTCCATGGCCACGTCGGCACCCTGTCCGTCGGCGGCCTGAAACTGGGCGATGTGCTGTCCGGCCAGGTCGATGGCGAGCGCCGCGGCGCCACCATCCTCAACCACTCGGCAACGCACCTGCTGCATGCCGCCCTGCGCGAAGTGCTGGGCACCCACGTGCAGCAGAAGGGCTCGCTGGTCGCGCCGGACCGCCTGCGTTTCGACTTCTCGCACTTCCAGCCGATCAGCGCGGAAGAACTGGCGCTGATCGAGCGCAAGGTCAACCAGCAGGTACGCGCAAACAACGCGGCCGAAGTCCACACCATGGGCATGCAGGAAGCGCTGGACTTCGGCGCGATGGCCCTGTTCGGCGAGAAGTACGGCGAGCACGTGCGCGTGCTGAAGATGGGTGACTACTCCACCGAGCTGTGCGGTGGTACCCACGTCAACCGTACCGGCGACATCGGCCTGTTCAAGATCACCTCCGAGGGCGGTGTCTCGGCCGGCGTGCGCCGTATCGAGGCGGTCACCGGCCAGGGCGCTCTGGATTACGTGGACGCCGAGGAGGCCCGCCTGGCCGAAGCCGCTGAACTGCTCGGCGGCAGCGCCGCCGACGTGGTCGAGAAGATCCGTGCCCTCGGCCAGCGCCAGAAGCAGCTGGAGCGCGAACTGGAGGCCGTGAAGGCCAAGGTCGCCGCCGGCGCCACGGCCGACCTGTCTGGCCAGGCCGTCGAGGTTGCCGGCGTGAAGGTGCTGGCCGCCCGCCTGGAGGGCTTCGATGCCAAGGCCCTGCGTGACGCCATGGACCGCCTGAAGCAGCAGCTGGGCGATGCGGTGATCGTGCTGGCCGGTGCCCAGGACGGCAAGGCTGCCCTGGTTGCGGGTGTGAACGGCAGCGCAATGGGCAAGGTCAAGGCCGGGGAACTGTTGTCCCATATCGCCAGTCAGATCGGGGGCAAGGGCGGCGGACGCCCGGACCTCGCCCAGGGTGGTGGCGAGGACGGGCCCGCCCTTGCCACCGCGCTGGCTGCGGTCGTCGAATGGGTCAGCCCCCGCCTGTGATGAACCTGGCCGTCCCCCTCCTTGTAGGAGCGGGACGGCTGACGGTACCATTGCGAATCTTTTCCCTTTGTCGTGGTAGCGCTTCTTGACGGAGCGTCAAGCCGGTGGGGGATACCCTTCCACACGGTTCCATGGAGACTTACAAAAATGTTGATCCTGACTCGCCGCGTCGGCGAAACCCTGATGATCGGTGACTCGGTGAGCGTCACCGTGCTTGGCGTCAAGGGTAACCAGGTGCGTATCGGCATCACCGCGCCGAAGGACGTCGCTGTGCATCGCGAAGAGATCTATCAGCGCATCCAGCGTGGTGATGAAGCCGGTGGCACCGGTAGCGAAAATTCTGCCGAATAACGCTTTACCTTCGCACTCGATTAACGTTATGATTCACGCCCCGCTGAGGTGCAACGCACCAGATGCGGAGAAAACCCCGGAGTGATGCCCGAGTGGCCGAAGGGGCTCCCCTGCTAAGGGAGTATAGGGTCAAAAGCTCTATCGAGGGTTCGAATCCCTCTCACTCCGCCAGATATAAAGAAGCGCCTGCAGATCCTCGATCTGCAGGCGTTTTTCTTTATCCGACACTCGCAGCGTGGAGCTGACTATCCTGGCTGATCGGTGCGGGTGGCAGGCGTTGGCATGGGCGTCGTCGCTGGTGCCGGAGCGGGCGCACCCGGCAGCTGTGGCGGTTCAATGTGACGAGGTGGAATTTCCCGCCACAGCAACGCAAGCGTGCAGTCGTTGGCACGTTCCCTGCACATTCTTTCGGCCTTCCGCTGCGCGGCGTCCGCAGTCTTCTCACCCAGTGCAAAGCCCAACGCAATCGTGCCGGTCGCTATGGCCGAATAACCTTCGCCGATGGTGCTGGCGGACTGGCCGCAATTGCGCGATCGCGCTGCGCAGTAGTGCAGCGACTGCTGCATCGCAGTGGTGAGGGAAGACTGGTTCATCGAATAGCCGTAGCGGCCATCCTTGTCGTAGGTGATCGCAGACGCAGCATTTGCGGCTGATGAAGCGGACAACAACAGCGCCAGTGAAACCGCATGCTTCCAGTTCATCACGCTCTCCTGTTTTGCCGATGGTGAATCAACCGGTGAATGTGGCGCAACCCCGCAGGGGGCGGGGGAGAACGCCTGCAGGCCATTTGCCCGCAGGCGCGTACCGACGCGTTCGATCGTCAGAGCCTCACCGTCACCCCCACCTGGAACCCACGCCCCGGCAACGGCGCGATGTACTTCAACGGTGAGTTGTGCGGCCGTGCTTCTTCATTGAGCAGGTTGCTGCCGTTGATGAACACTTCCATGCCGGCGATGTAGCTGTTGCGTACCGGCAGCTCACGGCTGACCTGCAGGTCGACCAGGTTGAAGGCATCCAGTGGCACTTCCTCGCTGACGTTGCGGCCGAGGTACTTCTGCGTGTCGTAGTAGGTGCTGGACAGCTGCGCCTTCCAACCCTCGCGTTGCCACTGCAGATTGGCGCCGTAGCGGTTGGTCGGCATGTTCGGCAGGTACTCGCCGTCGTTGTGGGCACGCAGCGAATCGGGGTGATCGGCCTTGTTCTTCACCAGGTCGGCGAAGGCGGAGATGTTCAACGTGCCATAGCGGCCAAGGTCCAGGGCCTGCGATGCGTCGATCTCGAAGCCCTTCACCGTGGTGTCGGTCTGCTTCCAGTATTTCAGCGGCAGGCGGTTGGCGGTCTGCACGCCCGAGTAACCCAGGTACAGATAGTTCTCGTACTTCATCCGATACGCGGTGGCCGACAGTTCGAACCCTCCGATATGGAACAGGCCGGTCAGCTCCAGGTTTTTCGCGCGCTCTGGCTCGAGGTTCTGGTTGCCTTCTTCCTGGGTCATCACCGAGTAGTGCGCGTTGCTCGCATACAACTCATTGATCTCCGGTGCGCGCTGCGAGGACGAGTAGCGCACCTTGGCGGCGAACAACGGACCGAGCTCGACATACGAACCCAGGCCGTAGCTGTTGAGCCGGTAGTCGCGGTCCTGCAGTTTCGTGTTGGCGGCATTGCGCGCGGTCTTGAAGCGGCTTGGTTGCAGGTCATGGTCAACGCGCTCGTGGCGCACGCCAGCGTCGAAACTGGCCCAGCCGAAGTCCAGCGTCTCCTTCAGGAACACCGCGTTGCTGCGGGTGTCGACGTCAGGCAGGTAGCGCAGCGAGCCGCTGCCGGTGACATCGCGCGACTGGTGGCTGTAACCGAGCAGGCCGCTGAGCGGACCGACACGCTGATGGCTCAACAGCAGTTCGGCCTGGGTGCTCTCGAAATCGTAGTCGTTGGCCCGGGTGGCACCCAGCCGTTCGCCCGAGGTGTTGTCCAGCTTCGAAACACGCAGTTCGGCGCGCTCGAACCACGGCAGCGGATCACGCAACAGGGCTTCCAGTGCGTAGCGTTCCTGCTCGATCACTACGCCCACCGGCAATGCGTTGGCGTAGTTGGAACCGAACGACAGGTTCTGCATCGAGAACCCGGGCACGCCGTATTCGCTGTCCTTGGCATCGATGCTGACACCCACGTAACCACGGTCGAAGAACAGGGTCAACCCGAACGCCACCTGCGAATTGCGCGCGTAACTGTTGCCCAACCGGTGATGGTAATCGGGCGTCACGTCGTTGTTGATCTGCTTCTGCACGTACGAAGGCGTGCCGGGTACGTAGGCCGGGTTGACCGGATTGATGTAGGTGCGGCGCTGCCAGACCGAAGTCGGATTGTTGGTGTAGAAGGAGAAATCGCCGTCGGCCCAGTCCGGGTTTTCGGTCATGAACTGGTCGATGTAGGGCTGCGAGGCCTTGTTGTAGATCTGCTGGACGCGCGCCTCCTTCTGGCAGCTGTCGGCCAGCGCCGAGTTGACGCCGCCGGTGGGCGGGAACAGCGCGGCGTTGCAGACACTGGCTTTGCTGTTGCCGGGGATGTCGTAGTGCGAGATGCGCTGCCGAGAGACCTGCAGGTTGGTCGAGACGTTGCGCTGGTTGTTGAAGTTCATGCGGAAGCCCTGCGCGTCCGCAGCATTGAAGCCCTTGCGCAGGACCAGTTCCATCGACTGGTCCTTGTCTTCCATGCTGCGCGAGATCAGGCCCGGATCGATCTCCACGCTGCCTCCGATCGCATTGCCGCCGTAGCGCACGGTGTCGGAGGACTTGTTGACGGTGACACTGCGTACGAACAGCGGATCGAACGGAATGTTGATGTCGCCGCTGATTGCGTTCATGCCGAGGATGGACTGGCCGTCCTGCAGGATCTGCACGCGGTTGCCGCCGAGGCTGCGGATGACCGGAGCGCCCGCGTTTGGCCCGAAGGCACTGCTCTGCACGCCGGAGACGTGTTCGAGCAGGCCGCCGAGGGTGCGGTTCTGCGCATGTGGGTTGTCGACAGTGACCCGGGTGTCGATGCGCGAGGGCTGGGAGGCCTGGACCTGGAGGGTGGGGAGGGTGGGTTCGTCTGCGGCCTGGGCGGTGTGGACGGCGAACAGAATGGCAGCAGCAAGCAGATGGCGACGCATGACACGCTCCGTGAAGATTACATGAAACGTTATAACGTAACTATTGCGGGCAACAAGGGCGTTTTGGCTCTAGTCGCGAGGCCGAACACACGGGAGGCGCGAATGAGGTTGCCGGCCGTTCAGCGCTCTGCCTTGTGCGGGGCGCCGATGCTGTGCACGATCCGGATGCTGCGCCCCACAGCGCTTCACGCAGCATCTTCTTCACGGAAACGGAGCAACGTATGAAGCTGCTGTCCGCTGTGTTGTTGTCTGCGCTTTCGCTGGCCGCCGTTCCGGCGCTGGCCGTGGAGGCTTCGCCCTCACCGCTGCTGGGACGCTGGTCGCTGGACATTGCCACCTCGGCGCTGCCCGAGGCGCAGCGCCCGAAACAGGTGGTACTGGAATTCAAGGATGCCGGGGGTGGACGCTGGAGTTCGCACGTCGACATCGTGCTGCACGACGGCAGGACCATGAAGTCCGATGGCACGCTGTCCCTCGACGGCACGCCGGGGCCTTTGTCCGGCACCTACGGCGCGGACAAGGCCAACCTGAAACTGCCGGCGCCGAACACCCTGGTGATGCAGCTGGTGGACCACGGCACGCCGGCCTCCACCCGCATCTATACCGTGGCGGCCGACCGTACGACGATGACCGAGACCAAGGCGTTCTACGGTCACGACGGTACGCCGATCCTGCAGACCAATCTGTTCAAGCGAATACCGTAGCGGCGCCGCCTGCACGACGCCCGCACAGCGGGCGTGGTGAATGCAGCAGCCTTATACCGCGGCCGGGTCGCGCTTGCCGGCGTCGATGCCGTACCTGTCGATGGCCTCCTGCATCCGCGAGCGTTCGATGCGGCCTTCGTCGGCCAGCGACTTCAGGGCGGCCAGCACGATGAAGTGGCGATCCACTTCGAAGAACGTGCGCAGCGACTCACGCGTGTCGGAACGGCCGAAGCCATCGGTACCGAGTGCGATGAAGCGGCGGTCGTTGATGAAGGGACGTATCTGGTCGCCTACGATCTTCATGTAGTCGGTGGCCACCACCACCGGGCCATCATGGCCCTGCAGGCACTCCTGCACGTAGGGTACGCGCGGTTCCTCAGCCGGGTGCAGCAGGTTCCAGCGTTCGGCAGCCAGGCCATCGCGGCGCAGTTCGGTCAGGCTGGTCGCGCTCCAGACATCGCTGGCGATGCCGAAGTCCTGCAGCAGCAGTTTCGCCGCGGCTTCCACCTCGCGCAGGATCGAACCGCTGCCCATCAACTGCACGCGTGGCTGCGAGGCGCTGTCGGCCGCTGCCGGATGCAGCAGATACAGGCCCTTCAGGATGCCCGCTTCCACGCCCTCCGGCAGTGCCGGCTGCGGGTAGTTCTCGTTGAGCACGGTGATGTAGTAGTAGACGTCTTCCTGCTCGACATACATGCGGCGCAGGCCGTCGTGGATGATCACCGCCAGCTCGTAGTTGTAGGTCGGGTCGTAGGACACGCAGCTCGGGATCACCGACGAGAGCACGTGGCTGTGGCCGTCATCGTGTTGCAGGCCTTCGCCCATCAGCGTGGTACGGCCCGACGTGGCACCGAGCAGGAAGCCCCGGGTACGCGCATCGGCTGCAGCCCAGGCGAGGTCGCCGACGCGCTGCAGGCCGAACATCGAGTAGAAGATGTAGAACGGAATCGTGGCCAGGCCGTGGTTGCTGTAGGCGGTGCCGGCGGCGATCCACGAGCAGATCGCACCGGATTCGTTGATGCCTTCCTGCAGGATCTGGCCGTCCTTGGCTTCCTTGTAGTAGCTCAGCTGGCCCGCATCCTGCGGCGTGTACAACTGACCCAGGTACGAATGGATGCCGATCTGGCGGAACAGGCCTTCCATGCCGAAGGTGCGCGATTCATCGGGCACGATCGGAATGACCAGCTTGCCCAGCTCCGGGTCCTTCAGCAGGCGGGTGAGGATGCGCACGAAGCCCATGGTGGTGGATTGGCCGCGATCGCCGCTGCCCTGCAGCTGGGTGTTGAAGATCGACAGCGGCGGCAGCGGCAGCGGATCGACCTTCGCCAGCCGCGCCGGCAGCTGGCCGCCCTGGATGCGGCGGCGCTCGGCGAAGTAGGCCGCCTCGGGGCTGCCCGGCTCCGGTCGCAGATACGGCATGTCCTCCAGCTGCTCGTCGCTGACCGGCAGGTTGAAGCGATCGCGGAAGGCATGCACCGCATCGGCGCTCATCTTCTTCAGCTGGTGGTTGATGTTCTGGCCTTCGCCGGCTTCGCCCATGCCGAAACCCTTGACCGTCTTGGTCAGGATCACTGTCGGCCGGCCGCGGGTGTTCACCGCCTGCTGGTAGGCAGCGAAGACCTTCTGCGGATCATGGCCGCCACGCGCCAGCGCCCAGATGTCGTCGTCGCTCATATGCGCGACCAGTTCCAGCAGCTCAGGGTAGCGGCCGAAGAAATGCTCGCGCACGTAGGCACCGCTCTGCGACTTGAAGGTCTGGTAGTCACCATCCACGCATTCCATCATGCGCTGGCGCAGCAGGCCGCTGTGGTCGCGGGCCAGCAGGTCGTCCCAGCCACTGCCCCAGATCAGCTTGATCACGTTCCAGCCGGCCGCGCGGAAGGTGCCTTCCAGTTCCTGGATGACCTTGGCGTTGCCGCGCACCGGCCCGTCCAGGCGCTGCAGGTTGCAGTTGACCACGAACACGATGTTGTCCAGCCGCTCGCGGCCGGCCAGCGAGATCGCCGCCAGCGATTCGGGCTGATCCATTTCGCCATCGCCGAGGAAGGCCCAGACCTTGCGGCCCTGGTGCTCTTTCAGGCCGCGGTATTCCAGGTAGCGCATGTAGCGCGCCTGGTAGGCAGCGGTCAACGGGCCCAGCCCCATCGACACGGTGGGGAACTGCCAGAACTCCGGCATCAGGCGCGGGTGCGGATATGAGGACAGGCCTTCGCGGCCGGCTTCGCGGCGGAAGTTGTCCATCCGTGCCGGATCGATGCGGCCTTCCACGTACGCGCGGCCGTAGATCCCTGGCGCGGAGTGGCCCTGGATGTAGATCATGTCGCCGTCGAAGGTGTCGGTACGGCCACGAAAGAAATGATCGAAGCCCACGTCGTACAGCACTGCCGCCGACTGGTAGGTGGCGATGTGGCCGCCGACGTTGGAATGCTTGCCGGCACGCAGCACCATCACCATCGCGTTCCAGCGGATCATCGCGTTCAGGCGGCGCTCGATGGCCAGGTCACCCGGGTAGGCCGGCTGGCGCTCGGGCGGGATGGTGTTGACGTAGGCGGTCCAGGCACGGGTATGCAGGTCGCCGTGCTGCCGGGCGTCCAGATCGCTCAGCTGGTCGATCAGGTAGTGCGCGCGCGGCCGGCCGCCGGCCTGCATCACCGCCTCCAGCGATTCACGCCACTCCTGGGTTTCCAGTGGATCGGTATCGAAGGGAATGAGGGCTTGGTTCATGGCTGTCTCCAGAGGGCGCCGGTCGGAGGTCTGCCTGGGCGACAACACCGGCAGGGCGCACAGCACTGGAGCGGGGTCGCAATGGCGGGCGCCGTGACGCGAAGGGCGACCGTGGCGGCCACCGAGAAGACAAGCGTAGGCCTGCCCCCCCATGCTTCGATAGGCGGGCGGGGCTTGGGTCTCTGGCAAGCAAGGGTTGGTGCCGCGCGCCGTATCATGGGCCGATGCGCTGGGCGCGGCCGCTGATCAGGCCGGGGACAGCCCCGGCAGGAACACCGGGATGATCGCCACGCCGACGCCCAGCAGGCACCAGGCGACGACGGGCAACCAGCGCGCCAGGCGTTGAGCGGGTTCCGGTGCACGACGACCGCCGATCCACAACAGCAGCGTGAGCACACCTAGCGCATAGGCGAGGACGACGATCACCGGATGCACATGGATGACCCGGCTGGGCGGCCACATCTGCTGCTGGTAGGCGGTGGTGTGGGCGACCAGCAGCAGGAACAGCAGGCTGCTGAGGGTGTTGATGGCGGTGCGGGCGTTCATTGCGGGGCACTCCTTGTGCCGGCTGCCGGGACATTGCAGGGGCCGCATTCTAGCGGCTGCCTGCCGGTCGTTGAAACGCCACTGTCATCGATGGCGGTCACCCTGCGGGGCTTTCCAGCCTCGGGGTGGTTGGCCGGCCGTGAACAGCGTGAGGATCTGGGAGAAGAGCTACCAACTGCGGCGCCGGCTGCTGCGTGGCTTCTTCCTGCGTCGCGGTTCGGCCAGCGAGGATGCCGAAGACCTGGCGCAGGAGGTCTACCTGCGCCTGCTGCGCAGCACCGGCGAAGATGCCGATGCGGTCGAGAACCCGGAAGCCTACCTGTTCACCGTGGCGGCCAACCTGGCGCGCGAGCATGCGCGCGCGCGGTCGTCGCTGCCGCCGCTGGAAGACGTCGACCTGCTGGCCGAAGTGCTGAAAAGCGAAGAAGACATCGAAGGTGAATTCGAGCGTGCGCAGCGCTGGAACGATATCCGCAGCACCATCGCACGACTGCCGACAACCACGCGGCGGGTGATGGAGCTGCACTACCGCGACGGGCTGGACTGCCCGGCAATCAGCCAGCAGCTGCAGGTGTCGGTGCACATGGTGCGCAAGCACATCGGCAAGGGGCTGGAGGCCTGCAGGAAGGCGCTGGGCGCCAGGGAGCTCACATGAACCGGACCTCATCGCCCGTGGCCGACGACACGATCGCCTGCGAGGCCATGGACTGGTTCCTGGGCAACCGCGAGGGGCCGTTGGATGAGGCCGGGCGCCTCGCGTTCCTGGACTGGATGAAGCGCTCGCCAGAGCATGTGCGCGCCTACTTGCGCGTCCTCTCGTTGCACCGGCAGGTGGGCGAAGCGCTGCAATCGTCGTTGGCTGACGAGGCGCCGCCGCTGCGGGAGGCGACGTCGGCCAAGGTGGTGCCGCTGTTCGGTGGCGTGCACGCGCCGCCGCGCGCTGTGCCGCGGCGCGGTCGTGCGCGCTGGTGGGTGGCAGCTGCCGCAGCCTGTATCACCTTGCTCGGCGTGGGCCTGGTTCCGCAGCTGATGCCCACCGAGCAGCTTTACAGTGCCGGACAGGGTGAACTTCGCGACCTGGTGCTGCCCGACCAGACCCAGGTGCAGCTCAACGCGGACAGCCGCCTGCGGGTACGCATGGGCTGGTTCAGCCGCAAGGTGGAGCTGCTGCAGGGTGAGGCCACGTTCGACATCGCCCGCGACCGCCGTCCGTTCGAGGTGCAGGTGAACGGCCTGGAGATCCGGGATATCGGTACGGTATTCGATGTATCGCGACGGCTGCAGAGCACGCGCATCGGCGTGGTCTCCGGCGAGGTGGAGGTATGGAGCCAGGGTGCGGACGCCCGGCGTCTTGCGCAGCTGGGCGAAGGCCGAGTGGTGCAGGTCGACGCGGGCAGCCATGCGGTCGAGTCCTTGGACCTGCCATTGTCGATGCTGCTGGATTGGCAGCAGCGCAAGGTGTCCTTCCTGGATGAGCGCCTGGACGAGGTGGCCGCTGCCTTCAACCGGCACAACCAGGTGCAGGTCCGCGTGCTGGACGAAGGCGCGGCATCGGCACGGTTGTCGGGCAGTCTCGATGCGCATCGCATCGGTGCGCTGCAGGCCTTCCTCGAACGCGACCCGCGTTTCGTGGTGAGGCGCGAAGGCGACACCGTGCGGGTTGGCAGTCGCTGAGGCCGACATGGCCGTGGACTGTAAAAAAAAATTCATCGAATCCGCGTTCTCCACTTCGGTGGATGCGGGCTCTTACTTGGGAGAAGCCGCTGGCGAGCCACGCAGCGGCGCCTGCTGCCTTCTCTCTTCCAAGGACCCGTGATGCGCAACACGCTCTACCTGTCGATCATCCTCGCCCTGTCTCCCTGCAGCGTGCCGCTGGCCTTCGCCGCCGGTGCCGATGGCCTGGAGGCGCGTATATCCACGCCGATCGCGGCGCAGCCGTTGGCGCGTGCGCTGGAGCAGTTGTCGCGCAGTTCCGGGGTGCAGTTCCTGTACTCGGCCGGCGGTGATGCCCGCATGGCCGGTGCGGTGCCGCGCGGTGCCACCGTCAGGCAGGCGCTGGACGCGCTGCTGGCCGGTACCGGGCTGGGGTACACCGTGGTGGATGGCAATGTCATCGCCATCGATCCGGCGCCAGCACGCAACCAACCGAAGCCGGCCGCGCCGAAGCCGCGCGAGGCCGAGGCAATGGTGGCGCCGACCCTGGACACGGTGAAGGTGATTGCTGCACATGAGGTCATCGACCAGAAGAAGCGCTCACCGGTGATCAAGGATTCGGTGGTGTACGACGAGATGGACAGCTACGGCGACGAGACCCTGGCCGAGAGCCTGATGGCCGCTCCAGGCCTGAGTGCGGTGGAGGATGCCGGTGAGCCACGTTACGTGACCGTGCGCGGCGTACAGGCCAACCTCAACTACACCACCATCGATGGCATCGCGATTGCCAGCGTGGGGGGCAGTGGCTCCGGCGAGCGCATGAACAACCTGCAGCTGATTCCCAGCGACATCGGCACCCGTACCGACATCTACAAGAGCTTCAGTGCGGAGCAGGCACCGGATGCGATCGGCGGCGTGATCGACATCATCAGCCGCAGTGCCTTCGACCGGTCAGGCAACTACGTGTTTGCCGATGTGGCAGGCATCTATTCCACCGCCGAGACCAACGTCGAGCGCAGCGCAGGCGGCAACCACGAGACCCTGGGTCACTTCGGCAAGAGCGCCAAGATGGTGTTCTCCAACCAGTTTGGTGTCGACCAGGAGTTCGGCATCGTTGCGGTGGCACGCTACGAGCAGCGTTCACGCAACAGCGTCAAGCGCTGGGTGGAGTCGAACTACTACTACAACGACGCTGGCAAATACCTCACCGACGGTACCACCGGTCCGGACGAGGCCAAGGGCTGGAACGAGCTGCGTGCGCCTGGCAACTTCAGCACCGGCACCTATACCAACTTCATCACCAACTTCGGTGGCTCCGCCAAGCTTGAGTGGAAGCCCTCGGATGATCCGTTCTACGCATCGCTGCTGCTGTACTCGTACCGGTTCTACGAGAACTCGACGATGAACAAGACCGATCTGTACGGCAATGCCAAGTTCCCGATCCGCAACCAGACCGAGGACAGCGGCACCACCCAGATCAACAGCATCTACATCAAGAACCGCCACGACCGCTGGGACCGCAGCAACCGTGGTGCCATCGCCAGTTTCAACTGGGACATGGGCGACCGTTCGCGGCTGACCCTGCGTGGCGGCCGTACCGAAGAGACCTTCCGCAACAACCAGGTCTACTGGGGTGTGCGCGCCTACCCCAGCAATCTGTTCGTCGACTACGAGAACGACAGCCATGGGTTCCCCAACGCGGTGGCGGTGTCCGATTCCAGCCTGCTGACCAGCTCCGCGTTCAAGCTCAATCCGGCGCAGGCCTACGTCTCCCCGCGCGATGCCAAGGAGAGCATCGACAACCTGCGCGCCGATTTCAGCTACAACATCGACGCCGATGCGCGTGGCTTCGGCCTGGCCACCGGCGCCGAGTACCGCCACCTGAAGATCTGGCAGGACATCGACTTCGACTACTTCAAGAGCAGCGCCACGCTCAACGACTACCTGTATCCGGGTTCGACACTGCTGGGCAGCGTGCCCGGCTTCCCGCTGATCGACAACCGCAAGTGGACCGAGGAACTGCTGCCGAAACTGGGCAGCAACAATGCGGCGTATCCGAATGCCAACTTCACCAGCGACTACAAGTACGTGGAGGACATCACCAATGCCTATGTATCCGCGCACTACGCCTGGGACCGGCTGCTGCTGATCGGCGGCCTGCGCTACGACCACACCCGCTTCGATGCCTACAGCCCGTTCAGCGATGATGGCGGCGCTACCTATACCTCTGCGTTCCGCAACACGAGCGGTGGCTACAACAACCTGCTGCCCTCGTTGAACGCAACCTTCAAGCTCACCGAGGACCAGCGCCTGCGCTTCTCCGCCAGCCGCACGCTGGGCCGGCCGACGCCGAGCAACATCGCCCAGGCCACCAGCACCAGCTGTGGCGATGACGAGGAGGGCAGGGGCTTCTGCACCATCAAGCAGGGCAATGCCGATCTGCAGCCGCGCCGTTCCACCAACATCGACCTTGCATGGGACCTGTACTTCAACGGCAACAACGGCCTGGTCTCGGTGGCGTTGTTCGACAAGGTGATCAAGGACGACATCTACACCCTGACCACCTTCGAGAACGTGGGTGATACCCGCTATCGGGTCACCCAGCCGATGAACACCGATGAGTCGAAGCTGCGCGGTGTCGAGTTCGCGGTGGCCAACCGCAACCTGCAGTGGGGCCGCCAGCGCTTCGACATGTACTTCAACGCCACGCGGCTGGAAGGGCAGACCGACTACCGCATCAGTGATGGCACCGCGCGCCGCCTGGATCGCCTGCTGTACCAGCCGGACTGGTCGCTCAATGGTTCGGTGATCTGGCGCATGCCGTGGAGGAGCGCGCAGCTGCGCCTGTCCGGCACCTACCGCAGCCGGATGCTGGTCGACTTCGGTGACACCGAATGGCTGGATTCGTACTACGACCCGTACATGACGTTCAACATGGCCTTCAGCCACAAGGTCGGCAGGCACGTAACGCTGAAGTACGAAGCCAAGAACCTGTTCAACACCCAGCCGACCTACAGCACCGGCCCGAATGGGCGCTTCCGTACCGAGATCGACGACTACGGCCGCTTCTTCTACTTCCACATCATCTACAACTGAGGGCAGCGCCGTGGATACGATCAATCGCAGGCGATTCCTGGCCCTGGCCGGCCTGTCTGCTGCCGGCGCCTGGATGGGCACGGCACACGCGCTGGCCGCGCAGGCCGATGCCACCGCGCTGAACCTGCGCAACCTGCTGGCCAAGCCGCGCTTTGCCAGCACGCCCTTCACCCTGGGCGTGGCCTCGGGTGATCCCTCGGCCGATGGCATGGTGCTGTGGACACGGCTGGCGACCGAGCCGCTGGTGTTCGGCGGTGGCATGCCGGCCCGGCCGATGGTGGTCGAGTGGCAGCTGGCAGCAGACGAAGGCATGCGCAGAGTGGTACGCCAGGGTTCGGCAATGGCGCATCCCGAACTCGGCCACGCGGTGCACGTGGAGCTGGACGGGCTGGCGCCCGGACGGCCCTACTGGTACCGCTTCACCGTAGGCGGCCACGCCAGCGCAGTGGGTTGCACGCGCACGCTGCCGGCAGCCACGGCAGCGGTGGATCGCGTTCGCTTCGTGGTGGCCGGTTGCCAGCATTACGAAGAAGGCCACTACACCGCGTGGCGACGCATCGCCGAGGAACCACTCGATTTCGTCTTCCACTACGGTGACTACATCTACGAAGGCGAAAGCCAGCCGGGCCTGCGGAAGATGAACGGACAGCCGTTCACCAACCTGCGCAACCACATCGGCCCGCAGATCTACACGCTGGATGATTACCGCCGCCGCTACGCCCAGTACAAGAGCGATGCCGACCTGCAGGCCGCGCATGCGGCGGCACCGTGGTTCGTCACCTTTGACGACCATGAAGTGGACAACAACTGGGCCGGCGCCGAAGACCAGGATGACACGCCCAGCGAAGTATTCCTGCTGCGCCGCGCACAGGCGTTCCAGGCCTACTACGAGAACATGCCGTTGCGCCGTTCGGCATTCCCGCGCGATGGCCACATGCAGATGTACCGACGTGCACGCTACGGCACGCTGATGGACCTGCACCTGCTCGACACCCGCCAGTACCGCAGCAAGCAGGTGAACATGACGCTGCGCGAGGAGGTGGAATCGCCGGAGCGCAGCATTGTGGGGGCGAAGCAGGAGCGCTGGCTGTTCGACGGCCTGGCCGATGCCGCACCGCGCTGGCACACCATCGCCCACCAGGTGGCGCTGGGCAACTACATGCGCGAGAAGGATGGGGTGGTGCAGTCGTCCGACGATCAGTGGTCGGGCTATCTGGACAGCCGCCGGCGCCTGCTCGACCACATCGAGAAGGTGGGCTTCGGCAACGTGGTGACCGCCTGCGGCGACGCGCATCGCCACTATGCCAGCGATCTGGTGCAGGACCACCGTGACTCGGGCGTGGTCTCCAGCGAGTTCCTCGCCACGTCGATCACCTCCGGCGCCGATGGCCAGGGTGTGGACGCGTATGCCAGGAACCAGCTTGCCCACAGCCCCTATCTGAAGGCGACCACCGACAAGCGTGGCTACGTGCTGTGCGATGTCACCCGCGATGCGTGGATCGGCGACATGAAGACGCTGGATACGGTGATGCGACCGAACGGTACCATGCAGAGCTGGAAGCGCTACGCGGTGGAGCACGGCCGGCCGGGGCTGCAGGAGGCCTGAATCTACCGGTCTGCGCTGTAGAGCCGAGCCCACGCTCGGCTGCTTTTTTCGGGGCAATGCGACCAGGGCGAAAGCAGCCGAGCATGGGCTCGGCTCTACAGGGATTCTTCAATCGTGCTCGAACCGCAGCGGCTCGGTGCCCATCGCCGGGTCACTGGTGCCGGGGCGCCCATCCTCGGCGCGGCCGGCCAAACGCAGCACACTCCCACCCGCGCTGACGCGCAGGTCATACCAGCCGGCGGTAGGCGTAGCATCCCACGCCAATGAAGTCTGCGCATGTGCGGGCAGCGCCAATGTCTGTTCGGGCATGTGTCCTGCATAGGCGCCGCCGTGCACGCGCACCTGCTGTGCACTGTCGCCCAGATTGCGCAGGCGGAGCCGCAGTTGGTCATCGATGCGATCGATTGAAGCCTGCACGGCAGGACCCGTGGCCGCTCCCTGGAAGTGGCGGTGGAAGCCGTTCGGGCCGAGCAACCACAGGTCATAGCGGCCCTGGGCATCCAGCGGCCAGCGCTCGCGCAGCGGCCTACCGGGCAGCAGCGTGTAGCGGCGTGGCACCGCATCCAGCCGCAGCCGGTCGTAGACATGCAGCACAGCCGCTGCGCCTTCGCAGGACAACGTCAGGTCCACGCCCGCAGCGTCGACCGCAGCGATCGATGCCTGCGGCCGGTAGGGCAGGGCACGCGCCGGGCGTACACCGCTTTCCTGTTTCGCCGGCTTCAGTCCCTCGGGCAACGCGGGCACGGTGCGTCCCGGCAGGGCGGCGGCACGCGCGGCCACCGCGCTCATGTCCGGCAGGCCGCGCACGAACGGACGGGTATCACGCTGGGCGAAGTCGAACGCGTTGCTCAGATCCCCGCAGACCGCACGGCGCCACGGCGAGATGTCCGGTGCGGCCACGCCGAAGCGACGTTCGATCAGGCGTATGACCGAGGTGTGGTCGTACACCTGCGAATCGACCCAGCCGCCGCGGCTCCACGGCGAAATCACGTACAGCGGCACACGCGGACCGAGACCATACGGGCGCCCGCGCAGTTCGGCGGCATCGTACTTCTCGTCGCCCGGTGCGGGATGACGGTGATACTCGCCCTCGGTACTGACCGACGAGGCACCTGCCCATCCACCGTTCACCGGTGAGGGAGGGGCCGGTGGCGGCATGTGGTCGAAGAATCCGTCGTTCTCGTCGAACATCAGCAGCAGGGCGGTGCGGCTCCACACTTCCGGATCGGCGGTCAGCGCATCCAGCACGCGCGCGGTATAGGCCGCGCCCTGGGCCGGGCTGGACGGGCCGGGATGTTCGCTGCCGGCGGCATCGGCGATGATGAAGCTGACCTGAGGCAGGCGCCCGTCGAGTACGTCCTGGCGCAGCTGTGGCAGGCCACGGGTGCTGACAGCGCGTGCGCGCAGCTGCGGATCATGTCCGGGTGCCGCGCTGTAGGCACGACGGAACGCCTCGAAGCCGGCCAGCGGGTTGTCGGTGAAGTTGTCGGCCATGTCCTGGTAGATCTGCCAGGACACGCCGGCGTTCTGCAGACGCTCGACATAGCTGGTCCAGCGGTACGACGCCGGGTGCCCGCCGTGTTCGGGGAAGTTGTCATGCGAGTTGGCGATTACCGGGCCACCGGCACGGGCCTGTGCATCGTTGTGGCCGGTCCACAGGAACACCCGGTTCGGGTTGGTGCCGGCCTGCATCGCGCAGTGGTACGCATCGCAGATCGTGAAGGCATCGGCCAGCGCGAACTGGAACGGCAGGTCGCTGCGCTGGAAGTAGCCCATCGAGTGGTTCTGCTTGGCCTTCGGCCATTGCCCCATGCGGCCGTGGTCCCAGGCGCGCTGCGCATCGGGCCAGGTATGCGGCGTACCTTCCACGCGCATGTAGCCGAAGTGCGCGGCGGTATCCAGCGGGAACGGCGCGATCGCCCGCGTGCCGCTGGCATCGGGCTGCAGCCACAGGCTGCGGGTGCGGCCACCGGCTTGCAGCGCGGCGGCCGGGGCGACGAACCGATCACCGAAGCCACGTACCCCCGGCAGCGTGCCGAAGTAGTGGTCGAACGAACGGTTCTCCTGCATGAACACCACGATGTGCTGCAGGTCTTCCAGGCTGCGCGTCTGCGCGGCAGGGGCGATCGCTGCGGCCCGGGCGATGCTGGGCAGCAGCGGAGAAAGGCCGGCGGCAACGCCGGCCTGCAACAACCGGCGTCGGCCGATATCGGTCACGGGCTCACTCACAGGTCCACGCGGAAGGAGATGCCGACGGTGCGCGGAGCGCCGATGAAGGCGTTGTCGCGGCCGTCCACCCCTGCAAGATACCGCTTGTCGGTGAGATTGCTCACCACCAGGTTGGCACCCATGCCCTTCAGGCGCGGCGACAGCCCCTGCAGGTCGAAGCCGATGTTGGCGTTGAACACGGTGGCCGAGGGCAGCGTCTCGACGTTGGCGGCATCAAGGTAGCGCGTGCCCAGGTAACGGCCGGACAGGCCGAAGTTCCAGTTGGCGCCCTGCCAGTCGGCCGACAGCACCAGGGTGTTCTCCGGCTGGCCGATCACCTTGGCGCCGTCGACGATGCCCAGCTGGGCATCACGCGCGGCATTGCCGCTGCCCAGGTACTTGGAGCGGTTGTAGGTGTAGGCTGCGTTGATCCGCCAGCCGTTGTTCCACCCATAGCCGAACGCGGCTTCCAGGCCGTTGCTTTCCACGCCGCCGAAGTTCTCGTAGACACCATCGGTCTCGCCCAGGTAGTCGATGCCGCTGACGAAACCTGCCGGCAGATAGACGATGCGGTTGTCGAACTTGATGTTGTAAAGCGTGACCGAGGCGGTCAGCGGCCAGCGGCTGATGCGCATGCCCACTTCAATGTTGTCGGCGGTTTCGGGCTCGACGTTGCGGAAGCGCTGCGGGTCGGTCTCGCCAAGCACGCCGGAGGGGATGGCGGCGAAGTTCTGCGAGAAGCCGGCGAACAGCTCCATGCCTTCCACACCCGGTGCCCAGGTGACGCCGGTGGACAACAGTGGATCGGACCTGGAATCGGATTTGACGTGCTCGCTGGCACCGATCACGCGGCGGCGCGACTGGTCGACGAAGAACTGCTTCACGCCCAGGCGCGCGCTGAACGGACCGAAGCGGGCCACGTCCTCGACGTAGTACATCTGCTCGTCGACCTTGTACTTGTCCTCGAACTGCACCCAGTACGGCTGGTTGTCGAAGGCGATGTCCTGGCCGACGTTGAGCAGGCGGTGCCAGTCACGGCGTGCCGAACGGTCCAGCTTCTCCACCCAGAGGCCACCACGGATGGTGTTGTCGATCGCACCGAAGGTCTGCCGCCATTCGACGTCGGCGGTCACGCCCATGCGGTCGTTGTCGTAGTGGGTGTGGCGGTAGGACTGCGCGCCCAGCACGTTGCCCGCGTAGCAGTTCGGATCGTACTCGGCGGTGAAGCCCAGGCGCGGGGTGCAGCTGGCCAGGCGCTGCGCGGCGCTGCCATCGGTATTGACGAAGAAGATCTGGCCACGGTTGCTGCCGCCGTACACGGTTTTGCCACCGAGATATTCCGATTCGGGGCGGCCCGCACCCTCATCGCTGACCTGCGCCAGGTAGGGTGGAAGCCAGTCGCCACGACCTTGCATGCGGTGCCCGTAGGCGGCCACCGAGGCCTTGAACCCGTTGCCGCCGTCGAAGGCCGCACGCAGGTAACCGAAGGTGTTCTCGCGCAGCGCACGCGAGCCCGAACGGAAATTCTGGTCCAGATAGGGAATGCCGGTGAGGGTGCCGACCAGGTTGTCGCGATCCGGATGGGTGGCAAAGCCCTTCGGAGAGACGCTGGTGTATTCCGGCTCGTCGGCATCGTTGTAGGACAGGTAGCCGGTCAGGGTCCAGCGATCCAGTTCGGTGATGAACTTGCCGGCGATGTGGTTGTTGCTGGCGTGGCCGGTGCCGTCGATCCAGTCGTGCACCTTCGACGAGGAGGCGCTGATCCACGCGCGGGTGTGGCCGCCGAGCAGGCCGGTGTCGTAGCGCACGTAGTACTTGCGTGCCTCGTTGTCACCGGCACCGACCACGAAGCGCAGGCGGCTGTCCTGCAGCGGATCGCTGGTGAGGAAGTTGAGCGTGCCGCCCAGCGCCTCGTTCGAGCGCGAGGAGATATCGGCGGTGCCCTGGCTCACTTCCACCGTCTCCAGATCAAGGGTGTCGATGTAGCGGTTGGCCAGCGATCCACCGCCGTAGCCCGAACCACCGTTCGGCAGGCCGTCGATGGTGGTGCCGATCTGCTGCGTATCGCGGTTGGTGACGAAGCCGCGCATGCTGATCTGCGTGCCCCACACCGACGAACCGGTGGCATCGGCCTCGCTGACCACCACGCCCGGCACTTCATTGAGCGCATCGTTGACGCTGCTCATCACCGTCTGCCGGTTCAGTGTTTCTGCGCGCACCGACGTCTTGGCGTAGCTGGTGGCCTGGCCGATCACCTGTACCTGGTCCAGGGTACGGGCATCGCTGCTGTGCGCTTCGCCCGTATCGCCCTGCGGTGCTTCTGCGAGGGCGTCCAGGGCGGGGGCGATCAGCACGGCAAGCAGCGAGACACGGGGAAAACGCGCAAACGTTCGCATTGAAACCGGACCTTCAGGGGAGGGAAGCCCCGGAGTGTCGGCAGTGCCCATGACATCGGCATGACGCGGCGAAGCAGGAACCGTGTTGTGTGACGGCCGGTTCCAATGGCTTCTGCTCAGTACCGCGCGTCCTTGGGTTTCGGGTCGCGCGGCCAGTCCTTGGCCTTGTTGGCGAAGTCCGGGCGTGGCTGGTTGATGAAGTAGCTGGCGATGTCCACCGCATCCTGGTCGGGCATCACCTGCTGGCCCAGTGGCGGTTCACGGGTCACTGCCGGCGGCATGTTGTGTTTGACGAAACCGGCGGCCTTGTACAGGCGCGCCATGCCGGCGCCGATGTTGAAGCTGTGGTCGCCCCATAGCGGCGGGAACGCGATGTCACCGCTGGCGTCGCGCCGGCCTTCGCCATTGTCGCCATGGCAGGCAGCGCACTGCACGGCGTACAGCGCCTGGCCGCGGACCGGGTCCGGGGTCAGCACGCTGTCGATGGGCCCCTCACTGGGGGCAGCCACCCTTGCACCCACTGGCACAGGGCTGCTCAGCCACGCCATGTAGTCGAGCATCGCACGCATCTGCGGCGAGTCCTTCGGCAGCGGCTTGCCGTTCATTGAACGCTGCAGGCAGCCGTTGATGCGCTCGGTCAGCCCGATCACCTTGCCCGGACGCGGCATGTAGCGCGGATAGGCGCCGCCGCCGGTGTTGAAGTAGTGATTGCCGAACGGCCGCTTGCCTTCGGCCATGTGGCACGAGTTGCAGTTCAGATCGTTGCCGACGTTGTCTGGCAGCAGCCGTGCGGTCTCGTTGAGGAGGCGGCGGCCGAGCATCACCGACTCGGCATTGCCGAGCCCGGCGATTTCTTCGGCGCTGGGTGCACGGTAGTGGCCGACCACCTTGCCCTGTGCATCGAGGATATCGATCGTGCTGGCCACGGCGGCATCCAGGTCCGGGTACAGATGGCGGTAAGCGAGGGTACCGGCGCCGGCCAGCAGCACCAGGGTGATCGCACTGCCGATCAGCAGGCGGGAGCGTTTGCGCGAACGTTTCATCGTGCGGACTCCTGCGGAACGTAGTGCACTGGCTTGTCGCGCACCACCCGGCGCATGCGTGCCACGTCGACCTCGCTCACTGCGCTGGCCTGGTTGCCCCAGCTGCTGCGGATGAAGGTCAGGATCTGTGCCAGCTGCGCGTTCGGCAGCTGTTCGAAGCCGGGCATGGTGAAGGCCATGCGGTCGTGCGGGGTATGCGGCGTGCGGCCACCGATCAGGGTCACCTGCACCAGCGAGCTGGGATCGTCAGCGAACACGATCGAGTTGCCGGCCAGGGCCGGATAGACGCGCGGCATGCCGCGCCCGTCGGCGCGGTGGCAGGCCTGGCAGTGCTCGGCATAGGCCAGCGAACCGGCCAAGCGGTAGTCGCCGCTGCGCAGTGCGGCGGTGGTCGTGTCGCTGCCGGGCGACCACTGTGCGCTGCGTCCTTCGCGGGCGGGCAGCTGCTTGAGGTAGCGGGCCATCGCCAGCAGGTCAGCGTCGGACAGGTACTGCGTGCTGTGCTCGACCACGTCGGCCATGCCACCGAAGGCCGCCGACCGATCGGTGCGTCCGGTGCGCAGGAAGTCGACGATCTCGCCCTCGCTCCAGCTGGCCAGGCCGCTCGCTTCATTGCGCAGGTTCTTCGCATACCAGCCTTCCAGCACCGAGCCGGACAGGAACTGGCGGCTGCCATCGTCGGCCATTGCCTTTTCCTGGAACGCCAACCCGCGTGGCGTGTGGCAGGCGCCGCAGTGGGCCAGGCCTTCCACCAGTTCGGCGCCGCGCTGCTGGCTGGCATCCAGCGACGGATCCGGGTTGAACGTGCGCGGGCGTGCGAACAGCAGCTGCCACCAGGCCAATGGCCAGCGCATGTTTGCCGGCCACGGGATCGTGCTGTCGGCGTTGTTCTGCTTCACCGGTTGCACCGAGCCCATGAAGTAGGCGTACAGCGCCTTGATCTCGGCGTCGCTGGCGATCACGTACGAGGCGTACGGCATGGCCGGATACAACGGCTGGCCATCGTGACGGATGCCGCGACGTACCGCGCGCTCGAAGTCGGCGTAGTCGTAGGCACCAATGCCGGTGTCCGGATCGGGCGTGATGTTGGTCGAGTAGATCGTGCCCATCGGCGTCTGCATGCCGAGGCCACCGGCGAACGGCTTGCCACCCGGTGCGGTGTGGCAGGCCGCGCAGTCTGCGGCGCGCGACAGGTATTGTCCCTGCGCGATCAATGCCGGATCGTGGATGTCGACCTGCGCGGCCTGTCGCGGTGCGAACCAGTAGGGCGTGGTGCGGGCGACGCCGTAGGCGGCGGCCAGCGTGGCGACCAGGGCAATGGCGAGCTTGAACGAGGTGCGCATGGCGGCACTGTGGGCAATCGTGCCGGCGTATTCATTGATCCGGATCAATGCCGAGGTCAATCGCGCCATTGTGACAACCTGAATCGTTCCTGCGTTGTCATCAAGCCGTCATCCATGCGCGATAGATGGCCCACGCGCGCGTCGCTAACCTGCCACGCTGTCGCACCTTTTCCCTGATTGCCCATGAAGCGCCTGCTGCTGTTGTCGCTGGCGTGCGCCGGCCTGTGGCTGGCTGCATGCTCGTCCTCGATCAATGCCTCGTCCACTTCGCTCGCCGATCGGCTGATCGCGCCAGGTGGCGTGTCGACCCTGCTCGATCGCCCGCGCATCGCCGCGGCCATCGCCGAACTGCCCAACCGCCATGGCTTCGCGCCGGGCCGCGATGGCGTGCCGATCTTCTGGCGTGTGTTTGATCCGGGCGATTACGGCGCGCGTTACCACTACCTGCCGCAGCGCCACGAGAACGGCCTGCCGCTGGATACCGGTCTGAGCCTGGCAGTACCGCGACCGTTCCGCGCGCAGGCACCGCGCGGCACCGTGGTGCTGCTGCACGGCTGGATGATGAACGGTGATTCGATGCTGCCGTGGTCGTTGCAGCTGGCCGAATCCGGCTACCGCGTGGTCACGCTCGACCTGCGCAACCATGGACAGTCCGGTACTGGGCCGTCGGGCTATGGCACCTATGAATCGGACGATGTGGTGGATGTGATCGGCGAGCTGCGCGCGCGGGGTGAAGTAACCGGCCCGCTGTACCTGTTCGGCGTGTCCTATGGCGCCGCCACAGCGGTATTCACCGCCGACAAGCTCGGCGACCAGGTGGAAGGGGTGGTGGCGATGGAATCGTTTGCCAATGCCGGTGTGGCGATCCGCACGATGATTCCGCACCTGATGGGACTGCAGCCGGAAGGCCTGAAGGCGCAGGCGATGGCGTCGTACGCGCGCTGGCGCTACGGCGGCCAGGACATCAACCAGGTGATCGCCGACGCCAGCCGTCGCATCGACGTCGATCTGGACCGCGTCGACGTCGCGCGTGCGCTGGCCGATACCCGCGCCTGCGTGCTGCTGCTGCACGGGCAGGGCGATCAGCACATACCCGTCAGCCAGGGCCGCGAACTGGCCCAGGCCAACCCGCGCGCGCACTACATCGAGATGCGCGGCGAAGACCATATCACCCTGCCGCTGCGGCTGGATCTGCTGGCCGGAGTGGTTGACGACTGGATGGCGCGCGACGAGCACCACCCGCAGAGCGCATGCCCGGCGCCGCAGCTGCCGGCCCAGGCCGAATGGCTGGCACACGGCTGAAAAAGGGGACGGAGGGGATTAAGTCGTTTGCAGCACACCCGTGGCAGATGCGACTTAATCCCCTCCGTCCCCTTTTTTTGTCAGGCCACGCGTCGGGCCAGTGAGCGGGCGGAGGCAGCTACGCCCAGCAGCAGTACGGCTACGCACAGGAAGGCAAAGCCGAGGCTGGTGGCATGCGCCACTGCGCCGATCGCCGCCGGGCCGGCGAGGATGCCGGCGTAACCCAGCGTGGTCACTGCAGTGATGGCGATGCTCTCCGGCATCACCCGCTGCTGGCCGGCCATCGAGAACAGTGCCGGCACGATGTTGGCGCAGCCCAGCCCGACCAGCACGTAGCCGGCCAGCGCCACCGGGAACGAGGGCACCAGCGTGGCCAGGGTGAAGCCTGCCGCGGAGGTGATGCCGCCGAAGACCAGGGTGCGGGTGCGGCCGAGGCGCTCGACGATGCCGTCGCCGAACAGGCGCATCGCGGTCATTGCCAGCGTGAACAGCGCGAAGCCGGCGCCGGCCTGGTCACGCGGCACCTGCCGCACTTCGGCCAGGAACACCGCGCTCCAGTCCAGCATCGAGCCCTCGGCGAGGAACACCACGAAGGCCAGCACGCCGATGAACAGCACCACGCCGTGCGGCAGCGCCAGCAGTGGGCCTTCGTGCAGGATCCGTTGCGGTCGCCAGTGCGGCGCCGACAGCACCGCAACCAGCAGCAGTGCCGCCACCGACACCAGCGCGGCCAGCCACAGCGGTGTACCCAGGATCAGCAGGCCGGTCATGCAGCCGGCACCGACGAAGCCACCGATGCTGTAGAAGGCGTGGAAGCCGGACATCATTGCGCGCCCGGCGTCGCGCTCGACCGCGACCGCCTGCATGTTCATCGCACAATCCAGCGCACCGACGCCGGCGCCGAACACGAACAGGGCCGCGCCCAGCGCCACCGGCGAGGGCGCCAGCACCAGCAAGGGCAGGGCGCACAGCATCATCGCGCAGGTGATCACCATCACCCGTCGGCAACCCAGCCGCCCGGTCAGCGCGCCCGCCAACGGCATCGCCAGCAGCGAGCCGAGCCCGAGGCACAGCAGCACGGCGCCAAGGCTGGCGTCGGACAGCCCGGCCTTGGCCTTGGCGTAGGGCACCATCGGCGCCCACGCGGCGGTGGCGAATCCGGGAATGAAGAAGGCGGCACGGGTGGCGTGCTGCTGGGCACGTGGGGATGAAGGCGTCATGCGCGATGCGAAGCTCCAGGGGACTTTTATGAAAACGTTTTCAGGCCGGATCGGCAAGTGCCATGCGTGACATCGGGCGACGCATACGATTGCAGTGACCCGATCGCGTCACCAGCGATTAACGTCGCCCACGGACAGTGGCTGCACGGTCGGCACCCCGCCGGCCGCTGCCGGAGATCCGTACATGAGCACGACACCGACCATCCTCCTCGTCCATGGATTCTGGGGCGGGGCCGCACATTGGGCCAAGGTGATCCTGGAACTGCATCGAAGTGGCCACGATCGCGTGCAGGCGGTGGAATTGCCGCTCACGTCGCTGGCCGACGACGCAGGACGCACCCAGAAAATGATCCGGCAGATCGACGGTCCGGTGCTGCTGGTCGGCCACTCCTACGGCGGTGCGGTGATCAGCCAGGCCGGTAACGAGCCCAACGTGAAGGGCCTGGTTTACATCGCTGCCTTCGCGCCTGATGCCGGCGAGAGCCCGGGTGGCATCACCCAGCAGCACCTGCCGGAGGCGGCGCCGAATCTGGCACCGGACAGCGATGGCTACCTGTGGCTGCGTGCGGACAAGTTCCATGAGAGCTTCTGCCAGGACCTGAGTGCCGACGAGGGCCGGGTGATGGCGGTGACCCAGAAGGCGCCGCTGGCCAGCACTTTCGGCGACACGGTCAGCGATCCGGCGTGGAAGCACCGGCCGAGCTGGTACCAGCTGTCCCGCCACGACCGCATGATCGCGCCGGAAAACCAGAAAGCCATGGCCGCAAGAATGCAGCCCAAGCGCCTGCTGGAGCTGGATGCCAGCCATGCCTCGCTGGCCTCGCAGCCGAAGGAAGTGACCGCGCTGATCCTGGAGGCCTGCGCCGCCATCGGTGGGTAACACTCCTCCTGTAGCACGCCTGGCGCAGGCCGGGCTCTACGAAAAGGCCCCCGATGCTCAGCAGCATCGAGGGCCTTGTGGTTACAGCGGCAGGTCGAACACCAGCACTTCGGCATCGTTGCCGTTTTCCAGCGTCAATTGGGCTTCGTCGCTGACCTGCAGTGCATCGCCGGCTTCCAGGGTGATGCCGTTGACCTGCAGCTGGCCACGCGCCACCTGCACATAGGCGCCACGACCGTTGCCGAGGGCGTGATGCAGCTTCTGGCCGCCATCAAGAATGGTGGCGAAGATGCGGGCATCCTGGTGGATGCGCAGCGAACCGTCGGCACCGTCAGGCGAGGCGATCAGGCGCAGCTGGCCGCGCTTGGCCTCCGGCGAGAAGTGGGTCTCCTCGTAGGACGGCGCGATGTTCTCGGTGTCCGGGAAGATCCAGATCTGCAGGAAGTGCACGGTTTCGTCGGCCGAGTGGTTGAACTCGCTGTGGGTGACGCCGCTGCCGGCGCTCATGCGCTGTACGTCGCCGTAGCGCAGCACCGAACCGGTGCCCATCGAGTCCTTGTGTTCCAGCGCACCACCCAGCACATAGGAAATGATTTCCATGTTGCTGTGGCCGTGGGTGCCGAAGCCCTGGCCGCCGATGACCTTGTCTTCGTTGATGACCCGCAGCGGGCCGAAGCTGACGTAACGCGGGTCGTAGTAGTTGGCGAAGGAGAAGGTATGGCGCGAGGACAGCCAGCCATGCTCGGCCAGGCCACGGGTAGCGCTCTTGCGGATCTGCAGCATGATGGAATCTCCTTGTTCGATGGTTTCGATGGGGCGGGGTGGACCGGTAGCCGCTGTGTTTCCCCGTTGGAGAGAAGTATCCGCTTGCGCCCGGGGTTTTAAAAACGGATAGTTTTGACAGCCATCATCGAAAAATTCGAATGCTCAAGCTCAGCCTCGATGCCCTGCAGATCCTGGATGCCATCGACCGCCGCGGCTCGTTTGCGGGCGCTGGCAAGGCGCTGCACAAGGTGCCCTCGACCATCTCCTACACCGTGGCCAAGCTGGAGGAGGACCTGGGCGTGCAGCTGTTCGACCGGGTTGGCCCGCGCGCCGAGCTGACCGCAGCTGGCCGCGCGCTGCTGGACGAGGGTCGACACCTGCTGCGTGCAGCCCGCGAGCTGGAACTGCGGGTGCGCCGGGTGGCGTCGGGCTGGGAGACCGAGCTGACGCTGGCGGTGGACTCGGTGTTTCCGACCTGGCTGCTCGGCCCGGACATCGCCGCGTTTCGTGAGGCCGAGGCACCGACCCGGCTGCGATTGATCGGCGAGGCCCTGTCCGGCACCTGGGAGGCCCTGCTGGACCGCCGTGCCGACCTGCTGGTCGGCGCGCCGGGCGAGGGCCCCAGCGGCGGTGGCTACGTGGTCGAGCCGCTGGGTACGGTGGCGTTCGTATTCGCGGTCGCGCCCGAACATCCGTTGGCCAACGTGCCTGGCGTGCTGGGTCGCGAGCAGCTGGTCGAGCACTGCGCGATCGCGGTCTCCGATTCGGCACGACGGCTGCTGCCGCGCACGGTGGGCCTGTTGATGGGGCAGGAGATGCTGACGGTGCCTGACATGGCCAGCAAGCTGAAACTGCAGTGCGAAGGCGTGGGCTTCGGTTTCCTGCCCGAGCCGTGCGCGCGCGCTGCGGTGGCGCGTGGCCAGCTGGTGATCCGCGAGGTGGAGGAGCACAAGCCGGAAGAGACCTTCTGGCTGGCCTGGCGCACCGGCGAAGACGGCGCCGCACTGCGTTGGTGGCGCGAGCGCTTGCGCAGGCCGGAGCTGCTGTCGCAGTGGTGGCAGGCAATGGCCAGGGGGTAGGGGTTTGGCAGGGCTGCGCCCTGCACCCGCCGAAGCAACAGCTATGGCCGAAGCAACAGCAACAGCAACAGCTGGTTTCCTGAGGGATGGCGGGGTGGGGGGGGGGGGGGGGGGGGCCCGCCAACCGGCCCCGGGGGGGTTGGCCCGGCCAGCAGGCCCCGGGCCCCCCCCCAAACCCCGGCGTGGGGGGGTGGCCGGCGCCACCCCGCCCGCGCACACCCCGGAACCGGCCCCCACCCCGCCTTCGACAGAGTCCCGCTGCTGTTGGTAGGTGTCGACCTTGGTCGACACGGTAGATCCACGCCATGCGTGGATGCTCTTCGATCAATTATCGAAATACTCGAACTCGATGGAGATTCATCCACGCATGGCGTGGATCCATCAGATCGCGGAAATCTGTCAGAGGTGGGGCGGCATGGGCAGGCAGGACCGTTGGCGGCATGGATGCCGCCATCGAGCCCCCATGGTGAAGTGACCCCCGGGAGTTGGACGCCAGATCCAACCCCGAGGGATACATGAACAGATACGACGCTCGTTTCAAACTGCAGGTCGCCAAAGAGGCCTGCAAGACCTCCACATCAGTCAAAGCCGTTGCTCGTCGCCACA
>NZ_JAZKVY010000381.1:0-319 GCF_036624925.1 Stenotrophomonas sp. A3_2 | reverse complement strand
GCGGGCGCACGCGCAGTTTGGCGAGGCGTTCGAGGTGGTGGACCTGGAATGATGGGTTGTTGTTGCCGCTGCGCTCGCCGGGCATGGCCCGGCGCTACCGGTGGTGGCGGCCCCGGGGCCGCCACCATTAAACAGGACGGGGGCCCCCCCAACCCCCCCCCCCGGTGGGGGGGTGGGGGGGGCCACCCCTCCGCCCCATCGGGGCCCCCCCGGCCCCCCCCACCACCGGTAGCGCCGGGCCAGGCCCGGCGAGCGCAGCGGCAACAACAACCCATCATTCCAGGTCCACCACCTCGAACGCCTCGCCAAACTGCGCGTG
>NZ_JAZKVY010000380.1:0-86732 GCF_036624925.1 Stenotrophomonas sp. A3_2 | reverse complement strand
CTGGCTCACGCGGCTGCGCTCGATTGCAGAGCGCGAGCAGGAAAAGCGGTTCCGCGAGTGGCTGCAGGCGAAGGGATGAAACGCAGGGAACGTGGGTAGCGGCGGGGGCAGCGCCCGGGCGATTTGGCAGCCGGTAGCGCGCCCCGGGGTGTTGTGGGTGGGGTGGCGGGCGCGGGGCCGGCCCGGCCGCTACCGATGGCATCAGGACTCGAGCAGTTCCATCCAGGCGGCTTCGGCCTTTTCCAGCTGCGCCGCGGCGGTTTCGCGGTCACGGCCGAGTACCGCCATGCGCGTGGCATCGGCGTAGTTGGCCGGGTCGGCCAGCTGCCGGTCCAGCTCGGCCAGTGCACCTTCCAGCTCGGCCACCTTGGCCTCGGCCGCGGCCAGCTTGTGCGGGTTCACCGGCTTCTTCTGCACCACCTGCGCCACCGGGGCGGTCTTGACCACCACCGGCTCTTCCACCTGTTCCATGCGCGCCTTGGTGCCCTGCGCCTGCGGGCGGGTCCGCAGCCACGCGGCGTAGGCATCCAGGTCGCCATCGAACGGCTCGACCACGCCATCGGCCACGCGCCAGTAGGTATCGCAGACCAGGCCGATCAGATGGCGGTCGTGCGAGACCATCACGATCGCGCCTTCGAAGGTGGCCAATGCTTCGGCCAGCGCTTCGCGCATTTCCAGATCAAGGTGGTTGGTCGGTTCGTCCAACAGCAGTACGTTCGGCTGCTGCCAGGCGATCAGCGCCAGCGCCAGGCGTGCGCGCTCGCCACCGGAGAAGCCGTCGACCGGCTCGAACGCGCGGTCACCCGGGAAGTTCCACTTGCCGAGGAAGTCGCGGAACGACTGGTTCGGTGCGTCCGGGGCGATCTCGCGGAAGTGCTCCATCGGCGACTGGCCTTCGTGCAGCGACTCCACCGTGTGCTGGGCGAAGTAGCCGATCTTCAGGTCCGGGTGCGCCATGCGCTCGCCGACGATCGGCGCCAGTTCACCCACCAGGGTCTTCACCAGGGTGGTCTTGCCGGCGCCGTTGGGGCCGAGCAGTCCGATGCGCTGGCCCGCTTCCAGGCCGAAACCGACGTTGTGCAGGATCACCGCGTCCTTGCCGTAGCCGGCCTCGACGTGGTTCAGGCGGATCAGCGAGAACGGCAGCTTGGCCGGCGGCGCGAACTCGATACGGAACTCACGCTCGGCGCGCACCGCTTCGGTGCCGGCCAGCTTGGCCAGGCGCTTCATGCGGCTCTGCGCCTGCGCGGCCTTGCTGGCCTGCGCCTTGAAGCGGTCGATGAAGCTCTGCAGGTGGGCACGCTCGGCCTGCTCCTTCTCGTGCGCGATCTGCTGCTGGCGCAGCTGTTCGGCGCGCTGGCGCTCGAAATCGGTGTAGCCGCCCGGGTAGAGTTTGGCGCCGCCACCGTGCAGGTGCAGAGTGTGGGTGGCCACGTTGTCGAGGAACTCGCGGTCATGCGAGATCAGCAGCAGGGTGCCCGGGTACTTCAGCAGCCACTGTTCCAGCCAGTACACCGCGTCCAGATCCAGGTGGTTGGTCGGTTCGTCCAGCAGCAGCAGGTCGCTGGGCATCATCAGCGCGCGGGCCAGGTTCAGGCGTACGCGCCAGCCGCCGGAGAACGAGGAGACCGCGCGGTGGTGGGTCTCGGCCGGGAAACCAAGGCCGTGGAGCAGCTTGCCGGCGCGCGCTTCGGCGTCGTAGGCCCCCATCTCGGCCATCTTGGTGTGTGCGTTGGCCACCGCCTCCCAGTCTTCGCGCGCGGTCGCCTCGGCCTCTTCGGCCAGCACCGCGGCCACCTCGGTGTCGCCGCCCAGCACGAAGCTCAGCGCCGGGTCCGGCAGCGACGGGGTTTCCTGGGCCACGCTGGCGATACGGACCTTGCCGGGCAGGTCGACGTCACCCTTGTCGGCCTCCAGCTCGCCCTTCACCGCCGCGAACAGGCTGGACTTGCCAGCACCGTTGCGGCCGACCACGCCCACCCGGTAACCGGCGTGCAGGGTCAGGTCGACATTGGACAACAGCAGCCGCTCGCCGCGGCGCAAGGCGAAATTACGAAGGGAGATCATCGGGGGAGGGGTCCATATAACCGGATGGAATGTGCTGGTGAGCACTGTTCCTGCGACGTAATTCTAGCGTTAACGAATACTTGACGCGCCCCGGGATGCGCAGTGGCCGACGTTCCTCTCTCCCACGTCCTCGTCGCGCGCGTCCCGGGTCTCCTCCCCGCCGGTGCCGGTCCTGGCTAAATGGTTGCTGCTGCAACGTTTTTTTCGATGACCGGCATTTGACAGGCACTGAATATCCCGTTAATTGCTGTATTGCGCACCGCAACAACCGCCGTCCGCCTCACCCCCGTGATGTCGAGTCCGGTGCCGCCCCCGCCAACCGGAGCCCCATCCCGATGACCCGCAAGACCAGCCTGATCGCCGCCGCCGTCGCTGTCGCACTCGGTGGCTCTCCGTTCCTTGCCGCTGCCCAGCAGGCCGGCACCGCCGCCAATACCCTGGACACGGTGATCGTCACCGGCACCCGCGTGGCCGACCGCACGGTCGCCGAATCGCAGTCGCCGATCGACATCATCACCCCTGAAGTGCTGCAGTCCACCGGCACCAGTGAGCTGGCCACCGCACTGTCGCGCGCCCTGCCCTCGCTGAACTTCCCGCGCCCGGCCTTGACCGACGGCACCAGTGGCGTGCGCCCGGCGCAGCTGCGCGGCCTGTCGCCGGACCAGGTGCTGGTGCTGGTCAACGGCAAGCGCCGCCACACCTCGGCGATGATCAACGTCAACGGCAGCATCGGCCGTGGCTCGTCGGCGGTGGACATCAATGCGATCCCGATCGCCGCCATCGAGCGCGTGGAAGTGCTGCGCGACGGTGCGTCGGCACAGTACGGCTCGGACGCCATTGCAGGCGTCATCAACATCGTGCTCAAGGGCAGCGGCCGTGGCGGCAGCCTGGCCGTGGACTACGGCCAGTACTCGGCCGGTGACGGCAACAAGTACCAGCTCTCCGGCGATACCGGCGTCGAGTTCGGCAACGGCCGTGGTCGCGTGCACGTGGCTGGCCAGATCAGCCAGCAGGACGAGAGCAACCGCGCCGGCCCGTACCGCGGCACCACGCCGAACACCGGCAACTTCCCCAGCATCGGCCAGAAGACCTTCATCGTCGGCGACCCGCGCGTGGATGCCACCGCCGCCTCGGCCAACGCCAGCTTCGACTTCAGCGACCACGTGACCGGCTACGCCAGCGCGCTGCTCAGCAACCGCGACATCACCTCGTTCGCGTTCTACCGTTCGCGCAACCACAGCGGGCAGAGCGCGCTGCTGGCGCAGACCTACCCGGACGGCTACGTGCCGGAGATCAACCAGTACTCCAAGGACCGCTCGCTGGTGGCCGGGGTCAAGGGCAACACCGACAACGGCTGGACCTGGGACCTGAGCCTGAACCACGGCGAGAACACCCTCGACTTCCACACCCGCAACAGCATCAACTACAGCCTCGGCGCCACCAGCCCGCGCTCGTTCTACGACGGCACGCTGAAGTACCAGCAGGACATCTTCAATGCCGACCTGACCAAGTCACTGGACTGGGGCCTGGCCTACCCGGTCACGCTGTCCTTCGGTGGTGAGTACCGCAAGGAAAAGTGGGACCAGAACCCGGGCGAGCTGAACTCGTACACCGGCAGCGGCGCGCAGGGCTTCGCGGGCTTCACCCCGACCAATGAAGTGCATGCCGACCGCCACAACTACGCGGTCTATGCCGGCCTGGAAGCGGACCTGACCGAGAAGTTCTCGGCCGGCATCACCGGCCGCTACGAGGACTACTCGGACTTCGGCGACCGCTTCTCCGGCAAGCTGTCGGCGCGCTATGCATTCACCGACAAGGTCACGCTGCGTGCCACCGCCTCCAGCGGTTTCCGCGCGCCCTCGCTGGCGCAGCAGGGCTACCAGGCGGTGACCAGCCAGTTCCTCAATGGCGTGTTCGTCGAGCGTGGCACCTTCCCGACCACCAGCCCGGCCGCGCAGGCGCTGGGCGCCTCGCCGTTGAAGGCCGAAACCTCCACCTCCTACAGCCTGGGCCTGGTGCTGCAGCCGGTCGACCGCCTGTACATCACCGTCGATGCGTACCAGATCGACATTGATGACCGCATCGCGCTGTCGTCCAGCATCACCACCAACGCCGCCACCAGCGCGCTGCTGGGCACCCTCGGCCTGCCGCAGGTGACCGCGTTCTCGTACTTCACCAACGGCCTGGATACGCGCACCCGCGGCGTCGACTTCGTCTCCAGCTATACGGTGCCGTTCAACGCCAGCAGCCTGGAGCTGACCGCTGCGTACAGCTACAACGACACCGAAGTGCGCCGTGTCGGCGGCACCCCAGCGGTGTTCGGCACGCTGGGCCTGACCCAGTCGCTGATCGGCCGTGATGAGATCGGCCGCATCGAGGACAGCTACCCGCGCGACAAGGCGATCCTGAGTGGCACCTGGCGTTCGGATCACTGGGAACTGGGCCTGGCCGCAACCCGCTACGGCAAGTTCACCGTGCGCAACTCGGCCACCGCGCTGCGCGACCAGACCTACGGCGATGCCTGGGTGGTGGATGCCTCGGCCAGCTACAAGCCGAGCAGCAACTGGACCCTGACCGTGGGCGCCGACAACCTGCTGGACAAGTACCCGGACCGCACCGAAGACCTGCAGAACTCCACCTTCGGCATGCTGCCCTACAGCAACTACTCGCCGTTCGGCTTCAACGGCGCGTATGTGTACGGGCGGATCAAGTACACCTGGTAAGCGAGTCTCTGGTAGTGCCGGCCGCTGGCCGACAACTCCTAGCCACATCTCTCACACCCGCCGGAGTGATCCGGCGGGTGTTTTGTTATGTGCTGCGGGCAAGGTCAGCCGCGCGGCTGGCAATTGGGCGTGCGATGACCTTCTACGATTACACGGACAGACTCGAGACAGTTGTCCAGACTGTCAAAATTCACGCTCACTTGAAGACCAGGCAGCGACCACCTCGCGCTGCCAAACGTTCCTTCATCAAGCCAACGACTGGCTCGTTGATCCATGCGCTCTTCGAGAATGGACGGCGGATCATCGAATTGAAGGCCGAATGGCAGCGGCCCAGCCCAGGCTCTTGAGTTTCCCAGTCGATCGCGGACGAAACTGATGCCGGTGCATACCGGATGGCTACCGGGCACGCCCTGCCTACTGTCAAAGTAAAGGATGAAGCCATGCTCGTCGGCTCTATCAACGACCTCGCTGCTCGCCTCCGCCATCAGACTCGCAAGACCAAGATCCCGGAACGCGACCTGGAAATCGGGGTCATTGGTCGATCTGCCGAGGACAGCGAGCACCTGCTCCGCCGAAGGGTACTCGCGCGTTGCCGGTGCGCAAGCCAATGGATGCATGGGAATTCCCAAGCTGATATCAAAGATCCCACACGCTCCTGCCTGTTTGATGCATCCAGCCTGATACGTCAGACGGATGCGGTAGTCAGGCAACCACCACGCGTCACGCCTGCCGGCGTGCCAGCTGTCCCCAAAGCCCGCCGTGGCGAGCCTTTCGCGCGCTGTCGCCCTATCGTCCTCCCATTGCAGGCCAAACAGCAGGTCGCCTTCGTACCTGCGCATGACATCCGGAATGCCGGCCGTCACCGCAACGTTGGTGAAGATCAGCTCACCGCTCTTGCCGTGCGAAGCAATGGATCGCCCGTTCCAGTAGTTGCGCTCGCTGAAGGAGAACAGCATGCCCCGCGCGCTCACACGCACAATCGCCTCGTAAGGGCTTTTGGCAGGACGGGCCAGCTCTGGCCTTCGCCTGACGCCAAGCGACTGCAGCATCGTTGAGACGGCTGGGTCAGCGGCGCTTCTGCCAAACAGGGCCGTTATCGCCTGTAGGTCCATTCATTCCTCTTGTGGCAGCCCCAGGCTGACGCAGCGGACTCCCCTTTCACCGTCGTAGTCGACAGCCAGCTCCAGCTTTCCGAGCATCCATGCGTCGACATTGCCAGACAGACCAAACACCATTGGCGCCCCCAGATCGGCAGATGCGTCCGACCTGATCTGGTCCCTGGACATCAGGAAGTTCAGGCCGAAAGGCATCGGCCCTTCATACTGGGTGCCGGTGTCATTTCGCCAGCCCCAGAAGATCACGTCGGTGAGCATCCAGGGGCCATCATCGATGTCGTGATAGGCGGTCTCTGAGACCAGACCGGCATCCTTGAATTCAAGCTGCAGTCCAGCAGCGTCATCTGCCCAGATCCGGCGACCACTGACACCCAGGCGGTAATCATCCAGATTCTGAAGCTGGATTCCGATCCTGGAAAAGATGGTTTCGAGCTCCTTCGATTCCGAATCTCTACCGATCGCGGCGATGAACTCTTCAACGGTGGGATGATTCATGAAATTCCGCCTATCTGTATGGGCGTGATGCGCCTACGTAGCGCTTGCGGATGGTGATCGCTACGCTTGATGGGGATGCTCAACGAGATGCAGCGAATCGAGTCATCTGGACCAGAGAAATCAACCGCAAGCTCCAAGCCACTGACGCACCAGACATCCCCCTCACCATCAAGTCCCATTTCAACAGCATTCCCTGCACTCAACGCGGCGAGTCGCTCCCTTACATGCTGGCGCAGCATGGAAAAGCTCAGTCCACAGGGCAACGGGCCTGAGTAGGCAGGCTTCTCCTTCCTGACTTTGTTCTTCTTACTCACTCTCGCTCCCCAGAGCGCTACGCTCGTCAGTACCCAGGGCCCTTCGTCCAGGTCGTGGCAAGGAATGTCCACCAGCAGCCCGACGTCCTTGAATTCCAACTGCAGCGTATTCTCCTCGTCAGTCCAGAACCGCATTCCCGCCAACTTCAACGGATAGTGACGAAAGTCGCGCTCACCAATTTCCAGATCAAGGAGCAAGCGGGACAGGGGCGCCGAGCTTGTGTCTTGACCTATCGCCTGAATCACTACGTCAATGGCGGGAAGCTTCATGTGGTCGTTCGCCCATGCGGTCTGGAGAGAGCAGGCCCCTCTGATTGGTCAGCAGAACGGAGTAGCGGACACATGGTGACGTGTTCCGGACTCGAGGAACCCTCCGCCAGATTGCAAACTTCAGCCCCCTCGCCTGCGCCTCCCGGCCGGCCACCGGCCCTTGGATGCTGTCGCATCGACTGAAAACCTTGGCGCACAGGGGCAAAGGGTCCTGCGATGGCACCGCCGCGTATCGAACCCATCCCCTTCCCGTGCCTTTCTCGGGTGGCGTCGGCCTGGCTGCGGTTCACGGTCCAGAGCCACTGGCCACCCCAAACAGGTCCGATCCCGACAGCGCCACCCTCGACCGCCCCGCACACGCCAGGTCGGACGCCGACCACTGATGGCTCCGCCCACGCAACGATCCGATACGCTGGCCGGGTTTGCCGTATGTGGCCGCATCGGTGAAAATCGGGGCATTCCCCCGATTTCCTGCGAGTGCCGATGCACCATGACACCGACCTGATCAACATCGTGGCCGTTGGCCTGGGGCTCGCCTTCATCTTCGGCGCGCTGGCCAACAAGCTCCGCTTGTCTCCTCTGGTCGGTTACCTGGTTGCTGGCATCTGCGTAGGTCCGTTCACACCCGGCTTCGTCGCCGACCAGGCGCTGGCCAACCAGCTGGCCGAGCTGGGCGTGATGCTGCTGATGTTCGGCGTCGGCCTGCACTTCTCGCTGAAGGACCTGATGGCGGTCAAGGCCATCGCCATTCCCGGTGCCATCGGGCAGATCGCGGTCGCCACCCTGCTCGGCTGGGGCGTGGCCTCGCTGATGGGCTGGCCCGCCATCCATGGCGTCATCTTCGGTTTCTCGCTGGCCACCGCCAGTACCGTGGTGCTGCTGCGGGCGATGGAGGAACGCCGTCTGCTGGAGACCATGCGCGGCAAGATCGCGGTCGGCTGGCTGATCGTGGAAGACCTGGCCTGCGTGCTGGCACTGGTGATGATGCCGGTGATGGCCGGCGTGTTCGGCCCCGACGCGGCCAAGGAGTCGCACTCGCTCGGCAGCGTGCTGGCCGACATCGGCTGGACCTTCGTGCAGCTGGGCCTGTTCGTGGCGGTGATGCTGGTGGTCGGGCGCCGGGTCATCCCGTGGATCCTCGAACGTATCGCCGGTACCGGTTCGCGCGAGCTGTTCACTCTGTCGGTGCTGGCGATCGCGCTGGGCGTGGCGTTCGGTTCGGCCATGTTGTTCGGTGTCTCGTTCGCGCTGGGCGCGTTCTTCGCCGGCATGCTGCTCAACGAATCGGAGCTGAGCCACAAGGCCGCGCATGATTCGTTGCCGCTGCGCGATGCGTTCGCGGTGCTGTTCTTCGTCTCGGTCGGCATGCTGTTTGACCCCAACATCCTCGTCCAGCATCCGTGGCAGGTGCTGGCCACCGTCGCCATCATCATGTTCGGCAAGTCGGCGGCGGCATTTTTCATCGTGCGTGCGTTCGGCCACCCGACCAGCACCGCGTTGACCATCTCGGCCAGCCTGGCACAGATCGGCGAGTTCGCCTTCATCATCGCCGGCCTGGGCGTGGCGCTGCAGATCCTGCCGAAGGAAGGCCAGTCGCTGGTGCTGGCCGGTGCGCTGGTGTCGATCATGCTCAACCCACTGGTGTTCGGCCTGCTCGACCGTTGGCAGGCCAAGCAGGAGCGGTCCCCGCAGGCACCCGAGCCGCCTGAAGCCATCGGCCCGTCACGGGACCTGCATGACCACGCCATCGTGATCGGCTATGGCCGGGTCGGCAGCGAACTGGCGCAGGTGCTGAGCGACCGTGGCGTGCCGGTGCTGGTGATCGATGACAACAAGGAACACGTCGAGGCGGCGCACGCCAAGGGCCTGGCGGCGATCCGCGGCAGTGCGGCGGCCGACCGGGTGCTGGCCGAGGCCCATCCTGAGCGGGCGAAGATTGCGGTGCTGGCGATTCCGCAGCCGCTGGAAGCCGGTGAGGCGCTGGCCAAGCTGCGGGCGATCAACCCGGACCTGACCCTGCTGGCGCGTGCGCACAGCGATGCGGAAGTGAAGCATCTGCTGGAGCATGGTGCCGATGGCACGGTGATGGCCGAACGTGAGCTGGCGTATTCGCTGGCGGAGATGATCATGTCCACACCGCCGTACCGGAATCTGGGGCAGCACAGCATTCCGGTGGTGTGAGGGGTGTGGGTGCGGCAGGGCTTGCAGCCCTGCACCTGCCAAGGCAACAGCAAAGGCAAAGGCAAAAGCTGACTATCCGTGGGATGGCGGGGTGGGTCCCCGCTGCTGTTGGTGGGTGTCGACCTTGGTCGACACGGCGACACAAAAAAACCCCGGTCGACCCGCATCGACCGGGGATCTGGATCGCCACGTTGCCACGCCTTGGAGAGGCAGTTCCACCGTAGCGCATCGCGCCACCGGTGGTGATCGCCTGTGGCGATATGCACCAAGCGCGCGGCTATCAGGCTGCGGCCAGGGCCTGCTCCAGGTCGGCGCGCAGGTCGCCGATGTGCTCGATGCCGATCGACAGCCGCACGGTGTCTTCACTGACGCCGGCCTTGGCCAGTTCCGCCGCATCCAACTGGCGGTGGGTGGTCGAGGCCGGATGGGTGGCCAGTGACTTCGCATCGCCCAGGTTGACCAGGCGGGTGAACAATTTCAGCGCGTCAAGGAAACGTGCGCCTGCCTCGCGCCCGCCCGGCAGGCCGAAGGTCAGCACGCCCGAGCCGTGCCCACCCAGATAGCGCTGCGCGGCGGCGTGCTCGGGGTCGTCGGCCAGTCCGGCGTAGCGCACCCACGCTACCTTGGCGTGCGCCTTCAGGTACTGCGCGACGGCCAGTGCATTGGCGTTGATGCGTTCCATGCGCAGGGCCAGGGTCTCGATGCCCTGCAGGAGCAGGAACGCATTGAACGGCGACAGCGCTGCGCCGGTATTGCGCAATGGCACCACCCGCGCGCGGCCGATGTAGGCTGCCGGCCCCAACGCTTCCGTATAGACCACGCCGTGGTAACTGGGGTCGGGCTGGTTGAGCCGCGCGAAGCGCGTGGGTTGCGCCGCCCAATCGAAGCGGCCGGAATCGATGATCGCGCCGCCGAGGCTGTTGCCGTGCCCGCCCAGGTACTTGGTCAGCGAATGCACCACGATGTCGGCGCCGTGCTCGAACGGGCGCAGCAGGAAGGGCGTAGCCACCGTGTTGTCGACGATCAGCGGCACCCCGGCGGCATGCGCGACCTCGGCGATGGCGGCGATGTCGGTGACATTGCCGCGCGGGTTGCCGATGGATTCGACGAACACCGCCTTGGTGCGTTCGTCGATCAGCGCGGCGAACGCGGCCGGGTCGGCCGGGTCGGCGAAGCGCGCCTGGATGCCGTATTGCGGCAGCGTGTGCGCCAGCAGATTGAGGCTGCCACCGTAGAGCGCACTGGAGGCGACGATGGTGTCACCGGCTTCGGCGATGGTCTGGATGGCGTAGGTGATCGCGGCCTGCCCCGAGGCCAGCGCCAGCGCGCCGATGCCGCCTTCCAACGCGGCCAGGCGCTGTTCCAGCACGTCGGTGGTGGGGTTCATTATGCGGGTATAGATGTTGCCGGGCACCTTCAGGTCGAACAGGTCGGCGCCGTGCTGGGTGTCGTCGAACGCATACGCCACGGTCTGGTAGATCGGCACGGCCACTGCGCGGGTGGTCGGGTCGGGACGGTAGCCGCCGTGCACGGCCAGGGTTTCCAGTTGCCACTGCGGGTCGCTCATCGGGCCAGGCTCCATCCGGGGAAACGGCCACCATAGGCCAGCCGCGGGCCGCCGCTGAAAGCCACTGGCGATGACGGCCGTACCCACGGTTATCAGGTTGGTCGCGATTCAGGCAGTCGTCATGGACCGTTGCTAGGCTTCGCCGCCGGGCGCTCCTGCCCGGGCACGGAGGCCCCTCGCATGCAGCCATCTTCCTGGACCCCTGCGCCCAGCCACTCACCCACCTCGGTGCTGCTGGTGGAGGACGACCGCCGCCTGGCCGAACTGGTCAGCGATTACCTCCACGAGCATGGCTTTGCCGTGCGGCATGTGGCCCGCGGTGACCTTGCGGGCGCGGCCTGCCGCCAGCACGTGCCGGAGCTGGTGGTGCTGGACCTGATGCTGCCCGGCCTGGGCGGCATCGATGTGTGCCGGCAGATCCGCAGCTTTTCCGATGTGCCGATCCTGATGCTGACCGCCTGCGAGGACGACATCGAACAGGTGCTGGGCCTGGAGTCGGGTGCCGATGACTATGTGCACAAGCCGATCGAGCCGCGCCTGCTGCTGGCCCGCCTGCGCGCCCTGCTGCGCCGCCGCCATGGCAGCAGCACCACCGGCACGCCCAGCCGGCTGATGCACGGGCAACTGCTGATCGATCGCATGCAGCGCGAAGTGCACCTGCACGGCGCGGTGGTGGACGTGGGCACCACGGAATTCGAGATCCTGTGGCTGCTGGCCAGCCAGCCGGGGCAGATCCTGTCGCGCGACCATATCCTGCAGGCGGTGCGCGGCATCGGCTTTGACGGCCTGGACCGCAGTGTCGATGTCAGCATCGGCAAGCTGCGCCGCAAGCTCGGCGATGATGCGCGCGAACCGCGGCGGATCAAGACCGTGTGGGGCCGTGGCTACCAGTTCAATCCGTCGGCCTGGACGGCATGAAGCGGCTGTTCCTGTGGTTGTGGTTTATCACGGGTGCCTGCTTCCTGGTGTCGGTGTTCTTCCTCAACCACATCCTGGATGGCATCTACACGCCCGTGCAGGATCGCGTCTTCGTCCAGCAGGTGCGTGGTCAGGTGTACGCCCTGCGCAGTGGCCTGGCCGGCCTGGATGCCGACCAGCAGCGTGAGCGCCTGCAGCAGTGGCAGCCACACTACGGCATCGCCCTGACCCTGCTCGACAAACCTCCAGCACTCGACGCGCAGGAACAGGTGGCCGTGAAGGCCGATGGTTTCATCGTGCGCGATCAATACCAGCAGGTCCTGCTGCCCATCGAGGGCAGCGATGGCCGCTGGCTGCACCTGCGCCTGCCTGGCGCGGTGCAGATGACGACGTACATGACCATCGCCGCCTACCTCAGCATCCTGCTGCTGGTGGGCGCCAGCCTGTACGCGTGGGTGCGCCTGCTCTGGCGCGACCTGGAAGCGCTGCGCCTGCACGCCGACCGCATCGGCGCTGGCGATCTGCAGGCACGTGCGCAGGTCTCGCCACGCTCGCAGATCCGGGTCATCGTCGACCACTCCAACCGCATGGCGGCACGCGTGGCCGAACTGGTGCAGCGCCAGCGCGACCTGACCCATGCGATCTCGCATGAGCTGCGCACGCCGATCGCGCGCGTGGCCTTCGGCCTGGACCTGATGCAGGACAGCGACGATCACGAACGCCGTGCACGGCTGGCACAGGGGCTGCACGGCGATCTGGCCGAGCTCAACCGGCTGGTCAGCGAACTGCTGGCGTATGAGCGCCTGGAGCACCCCAGCGAAGGCGAACCGATGCAGCGTATCGAAGCCAATGACTGGCTGCAGGCCTGCCTGGCCGATGCGCGCCGTGATGCCGAACGTGCCGGGGTGGTACTGCGCGTGCAGCCCAGTGCGTTGCCACGGGTGGATGCCGAACCACGCCTGCTGCAGCTGGCACTCAGCAATCTGGTCGGCAATGCGCTGCGCCATGCGCGCTCGCAGGTGGAAGTCTCGCTGGTCGGTGTCAGCGGCCGCGCCTGCCTGCGCGTGGATGATGACGGTCCCGGCATTGCCGAAGCCGATCGCGAGAAGGTGATGCGCCCGTTCACCCGCCTGGATGACAGCCGCAGCCGCGATACCGGGGGCTTCGGCCTGGGCCTGGCCATCGTCAGCCGCATTGCCGTCCGCCACGGCGGCGAGCTTCGCATCAGCCGCGCCACATTGGGCGGCGCGCGCCTGGAGATGCACTGGCCGCTGGCTGCCAGCTGAACGCCCTTGGGTGCAATTACAGTTGATTACAACTCCCGCACAACTGCGGACGGATCGGTCGCCGGCGTATCGCCACGCTAGCGACCCTGCAGCACTCGCCGGATGCGCGCGCTGCCTTCCTCCCATTGTCGAGAGTTTCCATGTCCCAGCTTCGCCGTTCCCCCGCCCTGCTCTGCCTGGCCCTGTTGCCGCTGTTCGCCGCACCGACCGCCTACGCCCAGGATGACCGCTGGACCTTCGAGCTCGCCGCCGGTGGCGGCGTGGCACCGCGCTACAGCGGCAGCGAGGAGTATCGTGCGACGCCGTCGCTATCCTTCGATGTCACCTCGCCCGGTGGCTGGTTTCTGGGCACCAGTGGCATTGGCTGGGGCACCTCCATCGGTGAGCACACCCGCGTGCGCGCGTATGTCGGCGCCAGCGGCATCCGCAAGGAAAAGGACTCGCTGCTCGGCGGTTCCGACTTCCTGCGCGGCATGGGTGATATCGATACCCGTCCCCTGGTCGGCGTCTCGGCTGGTTATACGCTGGGCGAAGCCGTGCTGAGCGGCTCCTGGCAGTTCACCCGCAAGGACGAGGACAAGGCCGAGAACGGCCTGGCCACCCAGCAGGTGCACTTGAACCTGAGCATGCCGCTGTTCGACCTGGCCGGCGGCGTGGTCAGCGGCAGCGTGTCCACCGACTACGGCAACCGCGGTTACATGCAGACCTGGTACGGCGTCAGCCCGGAACAGGCAGCGCGTACCGGCTTTGCCGAGCACAAGCCAAAGGCCGGCCTGGTCAGTGCCGGTGTCGGCCTGAAGTGGAGCCACCGCGTGGGCCGCAACGGCAACTGGTACATCTCGGCCGAAGGCACGCGCCTGCTCGGTGATGCCGCCGACAGCCCGATCGTGCAGAAGGCGAACCAGTTCGGCGTGATGAGCGGCTATACGCACCGCTTCTGATGCATGAAGGGCGCCGCTGGGCGCCCTCTTCTGCTGCGATCAGCGGCAGGCCGGGGCGTCGCCGCTGCCGCACAAGCCAACCTCGCGCAGCCAGCCGATCCACTGCACGACGTCGTCCTTCTCCGGTTCGGCGCGGAACGACTTCTGCACGGTGTGGAAGCCCTGCCTGCCCTGCATGCCCTTGATCCAGGTGAACTCCGGTTTGCCGGTGCCGGGGTTCAGCGGGCAACTGAGCATCAGCAGCGCGAATGGCCGTCCGCCCTCCTCGCCTTCGCGGATCCAGTGGCTCTGCGCAGCCGGACAGGCCATGCGCCACCCCGCCTCGATGATGCCGAGGAACTCGCGCGGACTCACATGGCCACTGTTCGGCGCATCATTGACGGTAACCATGTCGGTCCAGTCCTGCACGGTCTGGCCCTGCGGCACGTACTCGGTGATGCGGTTGCCTTGTGCGTCGGTGCTCTGGTGGGCCTGCTGGTAACCCTTCATCGGCGGCAGCTGGACCTGTTCGACGGCTGCGGCGTGTCCAGCAACTGCAGCGAGCGCCAGCGCCACGCAGAGTGAAACCCTGCGGGTAACGTCCATGCGGTTCTCCTCGTCCTTGCGAAAGTAAAACGGGATCATTGTGCCTTGCTGAGGCTTTGGTGGCGCGCCAGCCATGGCAGGCGCGCCACCGGTTCAGGCCTTGGCGAAGACCAAATGCCCACCCTCATTGCCGACTTCGATGGTGTCACCGTTGACGAACGCGCCGGACAGGATCTGCTGCGCCAGCGGATTCTCCAGCTGCGACTGGATCGCGCGCTTCAGCGGGCGCGCGCCATATACCGGATCGAAGCCGACGTTGCCGAGCAGATCGAACGCCGCATCGGAGACCGACAGCTTCAACCCGCGCTCGGCCAGGCGCTTCTCCAGCCCGCGCATCTGGATGCGCGCGATCTGCTTGATCTGCTGCTTGTCCAGCGGGTGGAACACCACGATGTCGTCCAGGCGGTTGATGAACTCCGGACGGAAGTGCGCCTGCACAACGCCCATCACCGCCGCCTTCATCTGCGTGTAGGCCTCCGGACTGTCGTCGGCGCTCATGTCCTGGATCTGGTGCGAGCCCAGGTTCGAGGTCATCACGATGACGGTGTTGCGGAAGTCCACGGTGCGGCCCTGGCCGTCGGTCAGGCGGCCATCGTCCAGCACCTGCAGCAGGATGTTGAACACATCCGGATGCGCCTTCTCCACTTCGTCCAGCAGGATCAGCGAGTACGGACGGCGACGCACGGCCTCGGTCAGGTAGCCACCTTCCTCGTAGCCGACATAGCCCGGAGGCGCGCCGATCAGGCGCGCGACGCTGTGCTTCTCCATGAACTCGCTCATATCGATGCGGATCATCGCGTCGGCACTGTCGAACAGGAATTCGGCCAGCGACTTGCACAGCTCGGTCTTGCCGACGCCGGTGGGGCCGAGGAACAGGAACGAGCCGGCCGGACGGTTCGGATCGGACAGGCCTGCACGCGAGCGGCGCACGGCATCGGAGACGACCTTGATCGCTTCCTCCTGGCCGACCACGCGGTTGTGCAGCACCTCTTCCATGCGCAGCAGCTTGTCGCGCTCGCCTTCGAGCATCTTGTTGACCGGGATGCCGGTCCAGCGCGAAACGACCTCGGCGATCTCCTCGTCGGTCACGCGGTCCTGTACCAGCTTGAAGTCCTTGTGCTCGGCTTCCTGGGCCGCGGCCAGCTGCTTTTCCAGCTGCGGCAACAGGCCGTACTGGATCTCGCTCATCTTGGCGAAATCCTGGCGGCGCTGCGCGGCCTCCAGCTCCAGCTTGGCCTGCTCGACCTGTTCCTTGATCTTGGTGGCGCCCTGCAGCGCGGCCTTCTCCGACTTCCAGATTTCATTGAGATCGGAGAACTCGCGCTCCAGCGCATCGATGTCCTTCTCCAGATCGGCCAAGCGCTGCCGCGAGGCTTCGTCCTTCTCCTTTTTCAGCATCTCGCGCTGGATCTTCAGCTGGATCACCCGGCGTTCCAGGCGGTCCAGCTCCTCCGGCTTGGAGTCGATCTCCATGCGCAGGCGTGAGGCGGCTTCGTCCATCAGGTCGATGGCCTTGTCCGGCAGCTGGCGGTCGGTGATGTAGCGGTTGGACAGCGTGGCTGCAGCCACGATGGCCGGGTCGGTGATTTCCACACCGTGGTGCACGGCGTACTTTTCCTTCAGCCCGCGCAGGATCGCGATGGTGTCCTCCACCGACGGCTCGCCCACGAACACCTTCTGGAAGCGGCGCTCCAACGCGGCATCCTTCTCGATGTACTTGCGATACTCGTCCAGCGTGGTCGCACCGATGCAATGCAGCTCGCCACGCGCCAGGGCCGGCTTGAGCATGTTGCCGGCATCCATCGCGCCATCGGCCTTGCCGGCACCGACCATGGTGTGCAGTTCGTCAATGAACAGGATGATCTGTCCTTCGTTCTTGGCCAGGTCGTTGAGCACGCCCTTCAGGCGCTCCTCGAATTCACCGCGGAACTTGGCGCCGGCGATCAGCGCGCCCATGTCCAGCGACAGCACGCGCTTGCCGCGCAGGCCTTCGGGCACTTCGTCATTGATGATGCGCTGGGCGAGCCCTTCCACGATTGCGGTCTTGCCCACGCCGGGTTCGCCGATCAGCACCGGGTTGTTCTTGGTCCGGCGCTGCAGCACCTGGATCGTGCGACGGATTTCCTCGTCACGGCCGATCACCGGATCGAGCTTGCCGCTCTCGGCACGCGCGGTCAGGTCGATGGTGTACTTCTCCAGCGCTTGCCGCTGTTCCTCGGCATTCTCCGACTGCACGTTCTCGCCGCCACGCAGCTTGTCGATCGCAGCCTGCAGGCGGGTCTTGTCGGCACCGGCGGCGCGCAGCGCCATGCCCAGCGTGCCGCCGTCTTCCAGCGCCGCGAGCACGAACCACTCGCTGGCAATGAAGGCATCGCCGTGCTGCTGGGCCAGCTTGTCGGTCTGGTTCAGCAGGCGCCCCAGGTCATTGCCCATCGAGACGTTGCCGGCCTGGCCGGACACCTTCGGCAGTGCATCCAGCGCCTCGGTCAGGCGCTCGCGCAGCACCGGCACGTTCACCCCGGCCTGGGCCAGCAGCGGGCGCGTGCTGCCGCCCTGCTGGTCCAGCAACGCGCTGAACAGGTGAACAGGTTCGATGATGCTGTTGTCGCGGCCCACGGCCAGCGACTGTGCGTCTGCCAGCGCCTGCTGGAAACGCGAGGTGAGCTTGTCCATCCGCATTGCGAATCCTCATCGGTCATCAGGGCCGGCCCGCGCCGGCGATGCTGGGAAGATGCGGTTGCCCCACCCCGTTTCAAGGGCGGCTGCGACTGCACCCCGGGGCCAGTCAGCCTGCGGCCAGCATGCCGGAGCGCGTGTGGTCGGCGCGTTGATCCCGATCAGTTCCGCACGGTGGACGGGCTCAGCGGGTGATCGCGCTGCGGATCGCCCGCAGCTGCTGCTTGATTGCCCGCGCCTGTGCAGGATCCATGCGTAGCAGGGCCTTCTGGCCTATCGAGCGCGACTGCAGGGTGGAATCGACGAAGCGGTAGCGACCGCGCTCATCACGCTGCACCAATGGCGCCTGCGCCAGTTCCGGGGTCTCCAGCAGATGGTCGATCACCGCCACCAGACGGTCGTTGAAGTAGCCCTCGGGCCGGCCCAGGTCGACGTAGGCCTGCTGGATCAACGGATAGAAGCGCTTGTACGCCGTAGTCGTTGCCGCTGGATCCAGCGCAGTGAAGGCCTGCACATAGGGCGCGTAACGCGCCGAGTTGCTTGCCGCGATGCGTTCCCCGCCCTCGCCATGCTCGACCTGCAGGTTGCCCGGCAGCGGCCGTGCGGCCAGCACCGTCGGCGGCACGCTTGGTTTGTCCAGGTTGTCGACCTGGGTGACCAGGCGCTGGATCAGGTGATCGCGCAGCAGCAGGGTCATCGGGCCCTCGCCCTGGAACAGCTGGCTCAATGCGCCCCAGGCAGCCGCATCACTGTCGGCCAACTTGGGCAGCGCCGGGTCAGCGGCGGCCTCGGTGTCCAGCGGATGCCTGATCGGCGGCGGTGCTGGCGCGGGGTCCGCGGCCGCCTGCGGTTGCGGCGGTGCGCTGGTGCTGGCGGGGGTTGAGTGCACCGGCACCGAAACACCCTCTGCCAGGAGCCTCAGCTGATCGCGGAACAACCAACCGCCCGCGCCGCCGATCACCACCATACCCAGCACCCACGGCCATACCGCCTTTCCACTCTGCATGATGCAGCACCTCGTTTCACACGCATGGAGAAGGTGTGACCCCACCGATTGCAGCCGGTTCCCCGCCTGTTCCGCTGCCGTTCGGGTTGAGACCTGCAGCAGAGCCGCGCTCACGCCTGCTTTGCATGCTCCGCGCGACGCTGTGGGTCTTTTCCTGTGGAGGCACCGCCATGCAGTACGCGCTGTACTACTGGACCGGCATCCAGGGCCGTGGCGAGTTCGTGCGGCTGGCGTTGGAAGATGCCGGCGCCGACTACATCGACATGGCACGGGTGCACGGCGATGCGGTGATGCAGCCGTTTCTCGATGGCAGCAGTGAAGGGGCACAGCCCTTCGCGCCGCCGTTCCTGAAGGCCGGCCGCCAGATCATCGCGCAGGTCGCGGCGATCCTGGATTTCCTCGGTCCGACGCTGGACCTGGTGCCACAGGCGGCCTCGCGGCGGATGCAGGCGTTGCAACTGCAGCTGACCATCGCCGACCTGGTGGCCGAGGTGCATGACACTCACCATCCGATCGCCGCATCAAAATACTACGAAGCGCAGAAGACCGAGGCCAAGGCACGTGCCGCGTCGCTGCGCAGCGAGCGCCTGCCGAAGTTCCTGGGCTACTTCGAACGGGTACTGGCCGCCAACGGTGGCCGCCATGCACTGCGCGAGCATTCCTATGTGGACCTGTCGCTGTTCCAGCTGCTGAGTGGTCTGGACTACATGTTCCCGCGCCGCATGCAGGCACTGGCGCCCGCCGTGCCCCTGCTGCGTGCGCTGCAGGCGCGGGTGGCGAAACGACCCAACATTGCCGCCTACCTGGGCTCGGAAAGGCGCCTGGCATTCAACACGAATGGCATCTTCCGCCACTACCCGGAGCTGGACGCCGAACGGTAGTGCCGGCCGCTGGCCGGCAGGGCGCGCTGTGATCATTCGCCGCCTGCAACACGCCCCTGTAGGGCCGAGCCATGCTCGGCTCAGAGCAGCCGAGCGCAGGCTCGGCTCTACAGAGCACCAGAAGTGGAAGGAGCGGTAGCGCCGGGCCATGCCCGGCGTCACCGGTCAATGATCGGTGCGATCAGCCAGCGGTTGCACCGGCTGCTTCTGCAGCGACAGCAGGCCCAGCAGCACCGCCAGGGCCACGTAGGCGCCGGCAAACTGCAAACTGATGATGCGCGCCAATCCTTCCAGGTCCCACGGCAGGTAGATGCCGCCGCGCGGATCCACCGAGTGGATCAGCCCGAACAGTGTCAGCAACGCAGCCACCAGCAGGAACCCGCAGGCACGGCGCAGGCGGCCATCGACCATCGCCGCCACCGCCGAAATCCACAGCATCGAGGTGATGATGAAGCCGTTGCCGAGAGTGAAGATCACCGCCAGCTCCGGCAGGCCGTGGCCGTCGAGCTTGGTCAGCAGCTGCGGCAGCTGGTCCGGTGCGATCCAGCCCGGCGCCTTGATCGCCAGCAGGTAGGCCACCGAAGGCAGGAAGCCGAATACCATGGCACCGCTATGGTGACGCGGCGTAGCCTGGAACGCCTGGGTGGTGATGTCGATGGCCACGTACACGATGATCGGTGCGAGCACCGCCAGCGGCAACCACTGCACCAGCCCGGAGATGATACCGAGCATGCCGCCGATGCCGACGAACAGGCCGGTCAGCAGCGTATAGCCGCTGCGCGCGCCCATGTGCTTGTACGCCGGCTGGCCGATGTACGGCGTGGTCTGCGCCACGCCGCCGCAGACACCGGCCACCAGCGTGGCCACCGCTTCCACCAGCAGGATGTCGCGGGTGCGGTAGTCATCGCCGGCCGCACGCGCGCTTTCGGATACGTTGATGCCACCGACCACCATCAGCAGGCCGAACGGCAGCAGCAGCGGCAGGTAGGTCATCGCGGTGGGCAGGCCGTCGAGAAAGCCCAGCGTCGGCAGCGGCAGCACCACCTGCGGCGGCACCCACGCCGGCACATGGAAGCCCGGCGCGCCCAGCCCGGCCAGGCCGAGGCCGTAATACAGCATGGTGCCGAACACGAAGGCCAGCAGCACGCCCGGGCCACGCACCGGCAGTTTGCCCTTGGCGATCAGCACGTACAGCAGCAGGCCCAGCGTGGTGAAGCCGACCAGCGGCGAGCGCAGCGTTTCCAGCAGCGGCAGCAGGCCCATCAGCACCAGCGCGATGCCGGCGATGGAACCCAGCAGCGCGGCACGCGGCAGGGCGCGGGTGACCGCTTCACCGAAGAACGACAGCACGAACTTGAGCACGCCCATGATGACCAGCGCGGCCATGCCCAGCTGCCAGGTGGCGATGCCCGCCGCGTGCGGGTCCATGCCCTGCTGCTTGAAAGCGATGAAGGCCGGGCCAAGCACCAGCAGGGCCATGCCGATGCTGGTCGGGGCATCCAGGCCGAGCGGCATGGCGGTGACGTCGTCACGGCCGGTACGCGCGGCGAGCCGGCGTGCCATCAGGGTGTACAGCAGGTTGCCGATCAGCACGCCGAAGGCGGTGCCGGGGAACATGCGGCCGAACACCACGTCGGCGGGGAACTGGAAGATCCCGACCAGAGCCATGGCGATGAAGCCGAGGATGGAGAGGTTGTCGACGACCAGGCCGAAGAAGCCGTTGAAGTCGCCGGCGACGAACCAGCGACGCGGTGCGGCGGAAGCGGGAGCGGACATGGAAGGGGCGGTGGGGGTGGGGACCGCCGATGGTAGGCCCAGCGGCGCCTGGGCGCCAATTCCGTCGTGGAATGATGGGTTCCAGCCAACGGCGGGGCCCCTCGTGGCTGGGTTGGTCGCGGACAGCGGACCTCAGGGGGTGGGCCGGGCGGGTAGGCTGCGCAGGGGTCGCTGCAAGTGCGTCCCTGTAAGCTCGGTCGCCACTTGCTCGTGTGCGCAATCCTGCGCACACGAGCAAGCGGCGACCGAGCTTACATGGGTGAGGGCGCTTTGCTTGCGAAGCACTGCTTCGCAAGCGCCCGAACGCACAGCCGCCAGCGGCTGGGCCGGGCCCCGGAGGGGGACTTGCAGCGCCCCCCGCAACCGGACCCACCCCGCCATCCCACGGATACCCAGCTGTTGCTGTTGCTTCGGCTGTTGCTTTGGCCTCTGCAGGTGCAGGGCGCAGCCCTGCATCGCCCCCCCTACTTCTTCAGGAAGTTGTCCACCAGCAGATGCTTCACGTCGTCGAAGCGGCCGTTCAATACCGCCTTGGCGGCATACAGCGCCGTGCCGGCGACCTGCTTGGCCTCGATCTGCGGCGGCATCACCAGCTCGGCGCGGCTGGTGTGCACGTCCAGCAATGCCGGGCCGCGCTGCGACAGGAAATCCTGCACCGCCTCCTCCAGATCCTCGCTGCGGGTCACGGTGCGGCCGTGGAAGCCGATCACCTCGGCCAGGCGCCCGAAGTCCGGGTTCTTCAGGTCGGTGTAGTTGTCCAGCAGGCCTTCCACCTTCTGCTCCAGCTCGACGAAGTTGAGCGAGCCATTGTTGAACACCACCACCTTGATCGGCAGGTTTTCCTGCACCGCGGTCAGCAGGTCACCCAACAGCATCGCCAGGCCACCATCGCCGGACAGCGAAATCACCTGCCGGCCGGGGAACGCCTTCTGCAGGCCCAGGGCCTGCGGCATTGCATTGGCCATCGTGCCGTGCAGCAGGCTGGTCAGCGTGCGGCGGCGACCGTTGACGCGGATATGGCGCAGCACCCAGACCATCGGCGAGCCGCCGTCAGCGGTGAACAGTGCATCCTCGCTGGCGTACTTCGACAGCAGCGCGGTCAGATGCTGCGGGTGGATAAGCTTGCCCTCGCCCGGCTGTTCTTCCTGCTCGCGCTTCTTCAGCGCCTTGTCGCGACGTTCGATACATTCGTCCAGGAAACTGCTGTCCTCGCGCGGCGGCAACATCGGCAGCAAGGCATCCAGCGTCGGTGCGATGTCACCGACCACGCCCAGGTTTACCGGGTGGCGGCGGCCAAGGTGGCTGCCATCACGGTCGACCTGGATGATCGTGGCCTTGTCGGGGTAGAACTGGCCCCAGGCGAAGTCGGCGCCGAGCAGCAGCAGCGTGTCGCACTCCATCAGCGTGTGGAAGCCAGACTCGATGCCGAAGATTCCGGTCATGCCCATGTTGTACGGGTTGTCCGGCTCGACGAAATCCTTGGCGCGCGAAGTATGCGCAACCGGCGCCTGCAGGCGCCGGGCCAGTTCCAGCAGCTGCGCGTGCGCGCACTGGCAACCGGCACCGGCATAGATGCCGATACGCCTGCCCTGCCCCAGCAGCTCGGCAATGCGCTGCAGTTCGGCGTCGGACGGGCGCAGCACCGGCTGGGTGTAGTGCACCGAGAACGGCACATCGTGCTTCACCTCAGCCTGGCTGATGTCGGCCGGCAGGATCACTACCGCCACGCCACGCCGGCTGATCGCCGCCTGGCAGGCCAGGGCCACCACGCGTCGCGCCTGCTCCGGGCTGTGCACCTGTTCGCAGAACACCGTGCAGCTGCCATAGACCGCCTTGAAATCCACTTCCTGCGGGAATTCCATGCCCAGCTCGCTGGTCACCACCTGGCTGGCGATCAGCACCATCGGTGCACGGTTGCGGTTGGTCTCGAACACACCGTTGATGAAGTGCAGGCCACCGGGACCACAGGAGCCCGCACAGGCGGTCAACTCGCCGCTCACCAGCGAATCGGCGCCGGCGGCGAACGCTGCCACTTCTTCATGGCGCACGTGCACCCAGGCGATCTCGCTGCCATGCATCGCATCGGTCACATGGTTGAGCGTATCGCCCACGATGCCGTAGCAACGGCGGACACCAGCCTGCTGCAGGGCGTCCACCACGATTTCGGCCACGCGCTTGCTCATCGGATACATCCTCGAACGGGGGAACGTCCGAGGCTAGACCTGATGAAGTGATGCCCCCGTGGGCAAGTTGCCCATTGCCTCGATGTGCAAACTGCGGGTAGACGTCTCGTCAATCGTTGACGTTGATCCAGCCCACCACCGCGCCGCTTTTCGGGTTGCGGTAGCGCAGCTTCACCCAGCCGTCCTGTTCATCCAGCAGTTCCACGCGATCCCCCTGCACCAGGTAACGCTTGGTGCTGGACGCGCCGGGTCGGTCGAAGAGGAACAGGCGCGCGGGCACCACGGTGGCCTGCTGCCCCTGCAACGGCCCGTCCGGCGGTGCTCCCAGGCCATCGGCGATGGCACTTTCCAACACACGGCCGGCGGGGTCATAGGTGCGCCAGACCGCCAACGGGCCCTGCTCTTCGGTCCGTTCCCAATGCAGCGCGGCGTTCAACGTATCGCCCAGCATCAGCACGCTCTCAGAGCGGTACAGATGGAGCTTCGCGCCTGCAAACCGGTACTGGTCGGTGTACCACATCGGGCCGCTGCGGCAACTGCTGGTGAGGGTGCGGGTGGCAACGTCCACGCTCAGCCCCATCAGGTCACCGCAGCTGTGCTTGCCATGGGTGTCGGCCTGCAGCGCGCGGAACCCGGCACTGGCCGGATCGAAGCGGTACACCGCCACCGCCTCGTTGACCATGCCCACCGAAGCACGTGCGACCAATTCCGGGTAGCCATCGAAATCGACATCTTCGAGCGACCAGCGCGAATTGCCGTCGGCATCGGCCGCGCCCGCCAGCGTCTGGCGCTTGCCCGACGGTGACAGCTGCACCACGATGCTGCCGTCCTGCTGGGGATCGGCGTGCGCCTGCACATGCGCGGCCACCTGGAAGCGTAGCGTTTCGCCCTCGTCCTCCGCCTGCGCCGTCGGTGCCAGCGCGCCGGCCAACACCAGGCCCAGCAGGCATTCCCTGTAGTTCATCATTGCTCCCTGCGGCACCGCGGCGGCACCTTCAACTCAGAACGATACCTCGACCGGCTGCCGCGACCACAGCACCGACTGATGCCTGGTCTGCTGCTTCCACGCCAGGCGGATCGCTTCGATATCGGCGCGGCGCTGCGGGGTGTCCTCATGCAGCACCACCAGCACCTTCGTGCGCAGGCGGTTGGGCGCGGCATCGCCGCGGAACAGCCACTGGCCATAGGCATCGAACACTGTCAGACCATCCGGGAAGCGCGGGGTCACTTCCTTGTCCAGGAAGGTGCGCCACTGCGCGTCGCTGATGGTGTCGGCCTGCGGGCGGTTGCCGGCGCCCTGCTCCTCGCCGACGCCAAAATACAGCTCGCTGCGCACCCAGCCGTGCGCGGAAGACGGGCGGGCGGCATCGCCCTTCAGTTCGGCGGTAGTGGCCGTGGCATAGGCGCTGGGCGCCTGCGATGAGAGGCTGGCGCAGCCGCTGGTGGCCAACAGCACGGCGAAGACGAGGCCAAGGTGTTTCATCGGTACAGCTCCGGAGAAGGGGGGACAAGGCGAGCCGGCAGCGTACAGCGCCACCGGCCCGGCGTGCTGATGCCAACCGGGCATCAGCTCATGCCGGACCGGCAGGGGCTTGCATCCGCACCGGTCATCACGCGAAGATAATATATCGCTTCATCCGGATGGATGTAAGTGAAACTATCTCCCCTTCCCCCGTCGTCGTTGTTGCTGGAGCCCCCATGTCCGCCCGCCTGCCCGCGTCGCCGCTCGGCCTCGCCATCGCCCTCGCGCTTTCCTCCGCCGCCGCCCCGGCCCTGGCCCAGGACGCCACCAACCTGGATACGGTGATCGTCACCGGCACCCGTGCCGCCGACCGCACCGTGCTCGAATCCACCTCGCCGGTGGACGTGCTCACCGCCGAGGACATCCGCAAGGCCGGCGTGGTCAACGGTGAGCTGGGCAGCGCGCTGCAGGCGCTGCTGCCGTCGTTCAACTTCCCGCGCCAGTCCAACTCCGGTGGCGCCGACCATGTGCGCGCCGCACAGCTGCGCGGCCTGTCGCCGGACCAGGTGCTGGTGCTGGTCAATGGCAAGCGCCGCCACCACACCGCGCTGGTCAACACCGACAGCAAGATCGGCAAGGGCACCACCCCGGTCGACTTCAACTCGATTCCGGTCAGTGCGATCAAGCGCATCGAAGTGCTGCGTGATGGTGCCGGCGCGCTGTACGGCTCGGATGCGGTGGCCGGTGTGATCAACGTAATCCTCGACAACGGCGGCGACGGCGGGGAGATCGAGGCCAGCTACGGCGCCAACCACACCGACCTGAAGCCGATCGGGCGTACCCTTACCGACGGCCAGACCGGCAACATCAGCGCCAAGGTCGGCACTTCGCTGGGCGAGGACGGCGGCTTCCTGCGCGTCGGCCTGGAATACAAGCACCGCAACGGCACCAACCGCGCCGGCTTCGACCAGATTCCGCCGTGGGACCAGACCCCGGCCAACCTGGCGCTGCAGGGCAAGCGCAACTACGTGCTGGGCGATGGCAAGAGCAAGGACATCAACCTGTGGCTGAACACCGAGATTCCGGTGGGCCAGACCTCGACGTTCTACGCGTTCGGCACCTTCAACCAGCGCGATACCGAAGGCGCCAACTACTTCCGCTATCCCGATGGCGATGCCAACTGGAAGCAGGTCTATCCGAACGGCTACCGGCCGATCTCCGAAGGCGAGAACCGCGACGTGCAGGCCGTGGCCGGCGTGCGTGGGCAGTGGAGTGAATGGAGCTACGATGGCAGCGTCGATTACGGGCAGAACGATTTCACCTACCGCCTGCGCGACTCGCTCAACGCCTCGCTGGGCCCGACCAGCCCGACCCGCTTCAAGACCGCCGACTACGAGTACGCGCAGACCGTGGGCAACCTCGACCTGAGCCGCGTGTTCACCCAGAGCGACAGCATCAGCCACACGCTGGGCCTGGGCGTGGAAGCGCGCCATGAGCGCTACCAGACCCGCCCCGGCGACCCGGCCAGCTATGCGGCGGGCCCGTACACCGACCGCCCGACCGGCTCACAGGCCGGTGGCGGCCTGACCCCACAGGACGCCGCCACCCTGTCGCGCGACGTGGCCAGCGCCTATGCCAGCCTGTCCAGCCAGTTTGGCGAGAAGTTCTCCACCGATCTGGCCGCGCGCTACGAGCACAACGACGACTTCGGCGGCGAGCTGACCGGCAAGCTCGGCCTGCGCTACGAGTTCACGCCGGCGTTTGCATTGCGCGGTGCCATCTCCAACAACTTCCGCGCACCTTCACTGGCGCAGATCGGCTACGAATCCACCTCCACCGGCTATAACGCTGGTGGCCAGCTGGTGCAGGGCCGACTGCTGTCGGTCAACAATCCGATCGCGCGTGGCCTTGGCGCGCAGGACCTGAAACCGGAAAAATCCCTGAACACGTCGCTGGGCTTCACCAGCCGCATCGGCGAACACTTCGACCTCTCGCTGGACTTCTTCCAGATCGACATCGACGACCGCATCGCACTGTCGGAGAGCATCACCGGTGATGCACTGACCGGCTACGTGGCAGCCAACTACGGTGTCAGCGGCCTGCAGAGCGCCAGCTTCTTCGTCAACGCCGCCGATACCCGCACCCGTGGCGCCGAGCTGGTGAGCAACTGGCGCCAGTCGCTGGGCGATGGCCAGCTGCTGTTGACCGGCACCTATGCGTATACCAAGACCACGCTGAAGAACGTGCTGGCCACGCCGGCCCAGCTGCAGGCGCTGGACCCGGATTATGTGCTGTTCGGGATTGAAGAGACCAACACGCTGACCGATGCCACACCGCGTACACGTGGCAGTTTCTCGGCTGCCTGGAGCAACGACCACTGGTCGCTGAGCAGCCGCGTGAACCGCTACGGCAGCGCCACCCGCGTGTTCAACTTCGGTGATGGCTACATCCCGCGCCAGACCTACCAGGCCGAGTGGCAGCTGGACGCGGAAGTCGAATACCGCATCACCCCGCAGTGGAGCGTGGCCATCGGCGGGCAGAACCTGACCGACAACTACCCGGATCGGTCCAACAGCGATATCCACTACTTCGGCAACCTGCCGTATGACGTGCTGTCGCCGATCGGCAGCAATGGCGCGTACTACTACGGCCGCGTCCGCTATACGTTCTGATCGCATTGGGTGGGTGCGGACCGTTGGTCCGCACTGCCCGGGTTCAATGCAGGCTGACCCTTTGTGCCAACCAACGGTTGGCACCCACCGGAAGTGATCGCTCTCGGTGGGTGCGGACCGTTGGTCCGCACTGTCTGGGTTCAATGCAGGCTGACCCTTTGTGCCGACCAACGGTCGGCACCCACCGAAGCTGATCCGTAGCCTGCCCTCGACCCCACGTACACGCCCACGCTGGCAAGGTGGGCCGCATGGCTGAACCGCTCCCCCTGCGTCCGCCACCGCCATTGCTGGACGACGCCTGTGCGTTGTTCCTCGATGTCGATGGCACCCTGATCGAGTTCGCTGCGCGCCCGGATGCCGTGCAGCTGCTGCCGGATGTGCGCGACGCCATCGGCCGCATCAGCGACCGCCTGGAAGGTGCCGTGGCACTGGTCAGTGGTCGCCCGCTTGAGCAGCTCGATCAACTGTTCGCTCCCCTGCAACTGCCTGCCGCGGGCCTGCATGGCCATGAATTGCGCGGCGAGGACGGTCGTGTGCTGCGCGAGGAGCACGACGACGACACCGCCGAGTGGCTGCACGCGCTGCACCAGCAGGCGATGCGCTTCGCCCATGGCCACCCCGGCGTGCTGGTGGAAGAAAAGGGTGTCGGCCTGGCGCTGCACTGGCGCGGCGCGCCGCACGCCGCCAGCGACGTCCGCGCCTTCGCCGACCGCCACGTGCGCGGCCGTTCCAGTTACCGCCTGCAACCCGGCGACCACGTGGTCGAGTTCGTCCCGGTTGGCAGCGACAAGGGCCGTGCGGTGCGGAGAATGATGCAGTACCTGCCCTTCCGTGGCCGCCTGCCCGTCTTCCTCGGTGACGACCTCACCGACGAATTCGGCTTCGACGCTGCCAACGGCCAGCATGGCTGGAGCGTGCTGGTGGGCGAACGCGAACCCAGCGTGGCCGTGTTCGCGCTGCCCGACATACGCAGCGTGCACGCCTGGCTGCGTGAGAATGCCTATTGACCCGGCCCCCCCCACGGCCGCAACCGAGATGTACCGCGTGATGACCCAACCCGATCTTGATCTGGGCGTGGTCGGCAACGGCAGCTTCGGCGCCCTGGTCGACAAACGTGCCCGCGTTGTCTGGAGCTGCCTGCCCACCTTCGACGGCGACCCCACCTTCTGTGCCCTGCTCGGCCCCAACCAGCAGACCGGTGGTGACTTCGCCATCGAGCTGGAAGACTTCGCCAGCAGCGAGCAGGAGTACCTGACCAATACGGCGATCCTGCGCACCGTCCTGCGCGACACGCACGGCGGCGAACTGGAGATCCTCGACTTCGCGCCCCGCTGGCGCCAGAACGACCGCTTCTACCGGCCGGTCAGCCTGATCCGCCAGGTGCGCCCGCTGGCCGGTAGCCCACGCATCACCGTGCGCGCCCGCCCGCTGGCCGATTGGGGCGCGCGCGTGCCGGAGTCCACCTGGGGCAGCAACCATGTGCGCTGGATCCTGCCCGAGCACGTGCTGCGGCTGACCACCGATGTGCCGGTCCGCTTCGTGCGCGACGGCCTGCCGTTCGTGCTCAGCCATCCCGTCCACCTGATCCTGGGCGTGGACGAATCGCTCAACCGCTCGATCAGCGGCTACGTGCAGGAAGCCTTCCAGCGCACCCGCGACTACTGGCGCGAATGGGTGCGCTACCTGTCCATTCCCCTGGAGTGGCAGGACGCGGTCATCCGCAGTGCGATCACGCTGAAGCTGTGCCAGTACGAGGACAGCGGCGCGATCATCGCGGCGATGACCACCTCCATTCCGGAAGCACCCGGCAGCGTGCGCAACTGGGACTACCGCTACTGCTGGCTGCGCGATGCGGCGTTCGTGGTGCGCGCGCTGAACCGTCTGGGCGCAACGCGCACGATGGAACAGTTCCTCGGTTACATCTTCAACCTGGCCACCACCGACGGTACGCTGCAACCGCTGTATGGCATTGGTTTCGAGGCCAAGCTGGACGAGGATGAGGTGCCCAGCCTGTCCGGCTACCGCGGCATGGGCCCGGTGCGTCGCGGCAACCTGGCCTGGGTGCAGCGCCAGCACGACGTGTACGGCAGCGTGGTGCTGGCGTCCACGCAGCTGTTCTTTGACCGTCGCCTGCAGGATCCCGGCGACGCGCACACGTTTGCCCGCCTGGAACCCCTGGGCGAACAGGCCTTCGCCCTGCACGACGTCCCCGATGCCGGCCTGTGGGAATTCCGCGGCCGCACCGAAGTGCACACCTACACCAGCGCGATGTGCTGGGCTGCGTGCGACCGCCTGTGCAAGATCGCCGTGCGCTTGAAGCGTGATGACCGCGCACACTACTGGCGCGAGCGCGCCGACACCATCCACGCCCGCATCATGGCCGAATCCTGGAGCGAGGAGCTGGGCCACTTCACCGATACCTTCGGCGGCCATCGCCTGGATGCCTCGCTGCTGCTGCTGGCCGACATCGGCTTCATCGACGCGATGGACGCCCGGTTCATTGCCACCGTCGATGCCATCGGCCGCGACCTCAAGCACGGCAATTCGCTGTACCGCTACGTCGCGCCGGATGACTTCGGAGAACCGGAAACCAGCTTCACCATCTGTACGTTCTGGTACATCGATGCGCTGGCGGCGATCGGGCGCATGGATGAAGCACGCGAGATGTTCGAGCTGCTGCTGAAGCAGCGCAACCACCTGGGCCTGCTGTCGGAGGATCTGGCCTTCGACAGCGGCGAGGCCTGGGGCAATTTCCCGCAGACCTATTCGCACGTCGGCCTGATCACCGCCGCGATGCGCCTGTCGCGGTCCTGGCAGGAGGCATCGTGAGTCGTCTGGTCGTGGTATCAAATCGTGTGGCCGTGCCCGGCGAGAACCGCGCAGGCGGCCTGGCGGTCGGCCTGCTGGCCGCCCTGAAGGAGCGCGGCGGCCTGTGGTTCGGCTGGAGCGGCAAGACCGTAAAGGAAGGCAGCGGCACGCTGCACCGGCAGAAGGACGGTGACATCGACTACGTCACCATGGACCTGAGCAAGCGCGAAGTCGATGGCTACTACAATGGCTTCGCCAACCGGACGCTGTGGCCACTGCTTCACTTCCGGCTGGATCTGGTCGACTACGACCGCGGCACCCGCGAGACCTACCACAAGGTCAACGCGCTGTTCGCCGACAAGCTCGCGCCATTGCTGCGCGAGGATGACATCGTCTGGATCCATGACTATCACCTGATTCCGCTCGGCGCGCTGCTGCGCGAGCGCGGCATCGGCTGCCGCATCGGCTTCTTCCTGCACATCCCGATGCCGTCGGCGGACCTGCTGCAGGCGATGCCCGATCACCTGCGGTTGTTTTCGGCGCTGTATGCCTACGATCTGGTCGGCTTCCAGACCCAGCGCGATGCCGATCGCTTCCAGACCTACCTGCGCCTGTTCGGCGGCGGACGCGTGCTCGACAACGGCGAGCTGGAAGCGCCGGGCGGGCGCCGCTTCCGTGCAGCAGCCTTCCCGATCGGCATCGACACCGAGCTGATCGCACGCCAGGCCGGCACAGCCGCCACCAAGACCGCCGTGAAGAATCTTCGCGCCAGCCTGCGCGACCGCCAGCTGGCAATCGGCGTGGATCGCCTGGACTATTCCAAGGGCCTCCCCGAGCGCTTCCTTGGCTTCGAGCGCTACCTGCAGCGCCACCCTGACCAGCGCGGCTCGTTGACCTACCTGCAGATCGCCCCGGTCTCGCGCGGTGATGTCACCGAGTACCGGCAGTTGCGCAGCCAGCTGGAGCAGATCGCTGGCCACATCAACGGCGGCCATGCCGAGCCGGACTGGACGCCGCTGCGGTACGTCAACCAGAACTTCACACATGCCACGCTCACCGGCTTCTACCGGGCGGCGGCGGTCGGCCTGGTCACGCCGCTGCGCGATGGCATGAACCTGGTGGCCAAGGAATACGTGGCGTCGCAGGACCCGGAGGATCCGGGCGTGCTGGTGCTGTCACTGCTGGCTGGCGCCGCCGACGAACTGAAGCAGGCACTGCTGGTGAACCCGCATGATCTGGACGGCGTGGCCGATGCGATCGCCACCGCAGCCACGATGTCGCTGAGCAGGCGCAAAGAGCGCTGGCACGCGATGATGGAGCACCTGCGCACCTACGACATCAACCACTGGCGCCGCAGCTACCTGGACGCGCTGGAGGGTTGAGGCACGCGTTCCTGTAGAGCCGAGCCATGCTCGGCTGCGTTTTGTAGAGCCGAGCCATGCGCGGCTGCTATTGGCAGGAGAAAAAAGCAAGTCGAGCATGGCTCGACTCTACAAAAGACAGGCGATCAATCCAGGAACCGCGCGGCCTGCTCCGGTGCGGGCAGGTAACAGGCCTCATGCCGACCGAACCAGTGGTAGCGGTTGCGTGCCAGCGCGCGATACGCCGCATCACGCCAGCCGCGCGGCACGAGCCGCAGCACGCCGGCCAAGCGCCAGGCGCCGCCCAGCCCCTCAAGGACGCGCAGCATCGCATCGGTATCGGTCCAGGCACCCTGTGCGTCCAGCAGCAGGAACGACATCGGGTCCTGCGGATCAAGCCCGTGCGCGCGCAGCATCGCGCTGCCCTTCTGCCCCTGCATCGCTGCAAAGCGATAGCGCCCCCTGCCGTCGAAGCGCAGCAGGAAGCGCACCCAGCGGTTGCACAGCGCGCATACGCCATCGAATACGATCACCGCGGTCCCAGCCTCGGCGGCGGCCTCACCGCGGTTCGAGCCAGCCTTCATAGCGGATCAGGGCTCCCACCCAGGGCAGCGTCACATCGACCAGGAAAGTGTAGCGCTCGCCCTGCCAGGCTTCGCGGCAACGCGCGCCATCAAACCAGCGCCTTGGCAGCGGCAGCAGCCCGAACGCCCAGGCCCGGCGCACCGACCAGTCGATGCCACCCTCGCGGGCCTGCAGATCAAATTCGAAGCGCACCGCGCCCAACTGCTCGCGCAGATGCCCGTCGTGCGCCCACAGCCGCGACACCATTGGCCAGCGGCCGAACCGCCGCGCCCATTGCTCGCCCTGCCCGTGTGTGCTGAATACCACTTCGGTTGGCAGCGCGTCGCCGCTCTTCGGCAACCGTGCCACTGCGGCCAGCAGCGGCACCAGCCCGTGACGCCCGCGCTGGATCCGCGCCTTCCCCACGTAGCGGCACGGCTGTGGTGCGGCGTGCAGCGCCTGCACCGGCGGTGCCAGGGTGGCGAAGGCCGGCCCCAGCACCCGTGCAAACAGGGGCGTAGTCAGGGTGCGATCCAGGCCAACGTCGCCATGCGTCCGGTGCGGCGGTCGCGCCGGTGCGAGTACAGGTCCGGATCGGCCATGGTCGACACCGTGCCGCCGTATACCTGCGCCGGGTCCATGCCCGCCGCCTGCAGGCGCTGGCGGGCCAACGCGAACAGGTCCACCTTCCAATGACCTGCGCGGGTCGCTGCGAACGCCACCTCGGCGGCCGGATCGTGTCCGACGAAGGCGTGGTAGACCTCTTCACCGATCTCGTAATCGGCCGGCCCGGCTGCCGGTCCCAGCCAGGCGCGCAACTGCGCCGGCGGCGTCTGCATGGCCGCCACGGTGGCCTCCAGCATGCCGTCGGCCAGGCCACGCCAGCCGGCATGCGCCGCGCCCACCTCACTGCCATCAGCGGCGGCGAACACCACCGGCAGGCAGTCGGCGGTCAGGATCGCCAGCACCACGCCGGGCACCGAGGTCACCGTGGCGTCGGCCACCGGCTCGGCGGCACCCGGCACCGGCGGCGCGTTGAATCGCAGCACGGTGCTGCTGTGCACCTGGCGCAGCCAGTGCGGGGCCGACGGCAGCGCCAACCCCTGCTGCAGCAGCTGGCGGTTGTGCTCGACGTTGGCGGGGGTATCACCATCGGCCGCGTGCCGGTTGCCCAGGTTGAACTGCGCGAACGGCGCCGGCGAGATGCCCGCACCGTGCCGGCGCGTGGTCAGCGCATGGACGCCCGCAGGCGCCGGCCAGTCCGCCTGCAGCAAGGGCAGCGCGGCGGCCATCACCAGCGGTCCCGCTCGCGTGCGGCGAAGGCTTCGCTGTCTTCGCGCAGCACCTTCATCAGGTGCAGCATGTCCTCCGGCACCGGCGCGGTGTTGCGCACCGGTTCACCGGTGATCGGGTGCATGAACTCCAGCGTCTCGGCATGCAGGGCCTGGCGCTTGAAGCCGCGCAGCGCGGCCACCAGCTCGTCGCTGGCGCCCTTGGGCAGCTTCAGCGCGCCGCCATACAGCGGGTCGCCGATGATCGGATGGCGCACGTGCGCCATGTGCACGCGGATCTGGTGGGTACGACCGGTTTCCAGGCGGCACTCCAGCGCGGTGTGTGCCCGGAAGCGCTCGCGCAGGCGGTAGTGGGTCACCGCTTCCTTGCCGTCCTCACGCACCGCCATCTTCAGGCGATCGCGCGGGTGGCGGTCGATCGGGGCATCGGCAGTACCACCGGCCACCAGCGCGCCCATCACGATGGCCAGGTACTGACGGTGCACGTCACGTGCCGCCAGCTGCTCGACCAGCGCGGTCTGCGCTTCCAGGGTCCTGGCCACCACCATCACGCCGCTGGTGTCCTTGTCCAGGCGGTGCACGATGCCGGCGCGCGGCAGCACCGCCACCGACGGGTCGCGGAACAGCAGGGCGTTGACCAGGGTGCCGCTGTGGTTGCCCGCGCCCGGGTGTACCACCAGGCCGACCGGCTTGTTGATCACCAGCAGGTGCTCGTCCTCGAACAGCACGTCCAGCGGGATGTCCTCCGGCTGGGCGTCGGTCTGGGTTTCCAGTACCACGTTGAGGGTCACCACCTCGCCGCCGCGCAGCGGATCGCGCGGGCGCACCTGGGCACCGTCCAGCAGCACCTCCCCGGCCTTGATCCATTCGGTCAGGCGCGAACGCGAGTATTCGGGGAACAGTTCGGCCACGACGGCGTCGAAACGGCGCCCGGCAGCGGTGTCGGGGACGATGGCCTGGCGGGCCGATTCAGAGGGTTGTTCAGACATGGCAGGGGGCATTCTTTGAAATTTTGGGGTCCCGGCGGCCGGTTTCAGTCGCTGGACAGGACACTAGGCTATCATCGACCCTTCGTATTCCAGCCGCGTCCCGCCTCGACCCCATGATCCGACGCTCCGCCATGCTCTCCGCGCCCGTCCGCCTCACCGCCCTGCTGCTGGTGCTGGTCATCGCCGCCACCGGCTGCCATCGCGGCGCCAAGAAGGGTGATCGCCCCGATGAAGGCGTGCCGGTCGAACAGCTGTACGAGAAAAGCCACAAGCTGATGCAGGGCGGCAACTGGAGCGGCGCCGAGGCCAGCTTCCGCCGCCTGGTGGCCCAGTATCCGTACGGTCCGTACACCGAGCAGGCGATGATCGAGACCGCCTACGCCCAGTACAAGGCCGGCAAGCACGATGACGCGGTGTCCAGCATCGACCGCTTCATCCGTACCTACCCGACCCACCGCAACATCGCGTACCTGTACTACCTGCGCGGCCTGGCGAACTCCAACCGCAGTACGGTTTTCCTGCGTCGCGTATGGGCGTTGGATGCCAGCCGCCGCGACCTGTCCACGCCGCACCAGGCGTATTCGGACTTCAACATCGTGGTGGACCGCTATCCGAACAGCCGCTACGCCGCCGATGCGCGCCAGCGCATGCTGGAACTGCGTGACGTATTCGCCCAGCACGAACTGGACAACGCCCTGTACTACATGCGCCGCGGCGCCTGGGTCTCGGCCGCCGGCCGCGCCAACTACCTGCTGGAAACCTATCCGCAGAGCGCGTTCCAGTACGACGCCGTCGCTGTCCTGGCCGATTCCTACACCCACCTGGGCAACAAGACCCTGGCCGATGATGCGCGCCGCGTCCTGCAGTTGAACCAGCCGGACCACCCGTGGCTGGAAGGCAAGTGGCCGAAGTACCCATGGATGATCCGCAAGCTGAACCCGTTCGCTGGCGAGAAGTCCGCCAGCACCGGCCAGCGCAACGCGCGACTGGAAAAGAAATAAGAAAAAGGCCCCGCAAGGGGCCTTTTCTTTGTCGGTTATCCACGCCATGCGTGGATGGTTCGTGCGCCCATGGACCACGACACTAGGAATTCTACGAATCCCCGGCGGATGCGACGCCGGTCCCAATCGGCGCGGGCGAGCCCCTCCACACTGCGGCGCAACGGCCATCCCGGCCGTGAAGGAGCGCCTCATGACCCCACCGCCACGCCATTTCCGTCCCCGCGCCTGCCTCCTCGCCACTGCCCTGCTGGCGCTGTCCTCGGCCTCCCTGGCTGCCGCACCGGCAGCACCGGGCGATCTGCTGTCTGCAGCCCCCTATCGCGCGTCGTGGGTGCCCTCCAAGGCCGCGCACGCCTACAAGCTGTACTACCGTACCCCGGATCATCGCGGCCAACTGGCCGAAGGCACTGGCCTGCTGTACCTGCCCGCCGGCACGGCGCCGGCGGGCGGCTGGCCGGTCGTGTCCTGGGCGCATGGCACGCAGGGCATCGCCGATCGCTGTGCGCCTTCGGTCTCCGGCCCGTACCAGCCCGCGCGCGACGGGCGCTTCCTCGATCAGTTCCTGGCGCAGGGCTATGCCGTGGTCGCGGCGGATTACCAGGGGTTGGGCAGTCCAGGCAGCCATGCCTATCTGCATGTGCGCACTGCCGCGCGCAACGCCATCGACATGATCAAGGCCAGCCGCCAGTACCTCGGCAACGGGACGCTGTCGCCGCGCTGGGTCTCGGTCGGCCATTCGCAGGGCGGTGCCGCCGCGCTCACGGCGGGCCACATCGCCCCCTCCTATGGTGGGCCGTCGTTGCAGTACCGCGGCAGCTTCACCACCGGAACGCCCACCGCAGTCGAACTGACCGCGCTAGTGATGAAGCCCGACAACCGCACCGCCAATCCGGGCGCGCTCAACGCGTATCACGCGTATCTGCTCGATGGCCTGCTGCAGGCCGCGCCGCAGATCGACCGCGTCCTCAGCGATGAAGGCCGCGCGCGGGTGGCGGTGGCACGCGAGCAGTGCCTGGGCGAACTGGCCGTCACCCTGGACGGCGCGGACACCGGCAGCATGTTCACTGCACCGCTGACCCACGTGCCGGGCATCTGGGCCGTGCTGTACGACTACCTTGGCGTACCGCGCCGCGGCTTCAGCCAACCGCTGATGCTGGGCCACGGCAGCGAGGACCGCGATGTGCCGTATCTGACCACCCTGCTGTATGCCGCAGGCCTGGCCCTGCGAGGCGAGCCGGTCGCGTTCCGGCGCTATCCGGTCGATCACCGCGGCACGCTGGACGCGGCGGCGGCGGATGGCCTGGCGTTCGTACGTGCGCGGTTTGAGGATGGCCACTTCAGCGACGCTGCGGAAACTGCCGGCATCGAACAGCTGCTCGACGAAGTCCCGTAGATCCATGCCACGCGTGGATGATCTTCGACCACCGTGCGGACCAAGGTCCGCACCCACCGGAGAGGGCCGACGGGTTGCCGGCCAGCGGCCGGCACTGCCCACCCTCCGTTGCCTCAGCCCTTGTAGCCGTTGCTGATCGGGTAGCGACGCTCGCGACCGAACGCCCGGCGCGACACCTTCGGCCCCGGCGCGGCCTGGTGCCGCTTCCACTCGCTGATGCGTACCAGGCGCAGCACGCGGTCAACCACGGCCGCGTCGTAGCCGGCGGCCACGATCTCCGTGCGCGACTGTTCCTGGTCGATGTAGCGGTACAGGATGCCGTCCAGCACGTCATAGGCCGGCAGCGAATCCTGGTCCAGCTGGTTCTCGCGCAGCTCGGCCGATGGCGGGCGGCTGATCACCGCCGGCGGAATCACCGGCGCGCCGCCCACGGTATTGCGCCATTTGGACAGGCCGAACACCTCGGTCTTGTACAGGTCCTTCAACGGCGCATAGCCACCGCACATGTCGCCGTAGATGGTGGCGTAGCCGACGGCGTACTCGCTCTTGTTGCCGGTGGTCAGCAACAGGCCGCCGAACTTGTTGGCCAGTGCCATCAGGATCACCCCGCGGCTGCGCGACTGCAGGTTCTCTTCGGTCACGTCCGGCGCGGTGCCTTCGAACATCGGCGCCAGCGATTCCATCAGGCCCTTGAACGCCGGCTCGATCGAGACCGCTTCCAGCTTCACGCCCAGTGCCTGGCACTGCTCGGCGGCCAGGTCGTTGGACATGCCGGCGGTATAGCGCGACGGCAGGCGCACGGCGGTAACGTTCCCAGCGCCGAGCGCGTCGACCGCCAGCGCCAGTACCAGCGCCGAATCAATGCCACCGGACAGCCCCAGCCACACCTTCTTGAAGCCGTTCTTGCGGCAGTAGTCCTGGATGCCACGGGTCACGGCACGCCAGGCCAGCGCGTCCATGCTCTCGTCGCCATCGTCCATCCACACGTGCGGCATGAAGCGGCGGGTCTCACCGTCGTACTCCACCACCAGCCACTGGTCGACGAAGGCAGCGGCAGCCGGGTGTACCGTGCCGTCACCATCTGCCACCACCGACGCGCCGTCGAACACCAGCGCATCCTGGCCACCGACCACGTTGAGATAGGCGATGGCCGCCCCGCTCTCGCGGGTGCGTGCGGCCAGCACCGCGTCGCGCTGGGCGTGCTTGCCCCGCTCGTACGGCGAGGCATTGGGCACTACCACCAGTTGCGCCCCCGCGCGCACGGTGTCGGCCAGCGGCTCGGCGAACCAAAGGTCCTCGCAGATCAGCAAACCCACCGGAATGCCATTGACCTCGAACACACAGCTGCCGCCGTCCGGATCGACATCGAAGTAGCGACGCTCGTCGAACACCGCGTAGTTGGGCAGCTCGCGCTTGCGGTAGGTCTGCTCCAGCAGGCCATCGCGCAGCACGCTGGCGGCGTTGTAGACCACCGCACCAGCCGCCTGCGGCCAGCCGACCACGGCGGTGATGCCACGGCAGGCAGCAGCGATACGGCCCATCGCCTGCTCGCATTCGTACAGGAAGCCGGGACGCAGCAGCAGGTCCTCCGGCGGATAACCGCTCACTGCCAGCTCGGGGAACATCACCAGCTCGGCGCCATACTCGTCGCGCGCCTGTCCGATCATCTCGATGATGCGCTCGGTGTTGCCGGCGACATCGCCGACCGGGAAATCGAATTGCGCCATCGCGATGCGGATCGAAGCCATGGGAATCCAGCCTGTGGTTGCAATGCGCCCATTGTAGCGCCGCGTCGTGCCCGTGCCGGGGGCGTTCACTGCGTGGACAGCCCCGGCTCAGTAGATCCACGCCATGCGTGGATGGGCCGACCAGGCGGCCGCCAGACGCAGAAAAGCCGCCCGAGGGCGGCTTTTCCAAAGCAAGCCGAGCGTGGGCTCGGCTCTACAGAATCGGCTGCCAGAGGCAGTCGTTCTTATTTCACCAGCTTGGCGATGGCGGCGCCCAGGTCGCCCGGCGAACGGACGGTGACGACGCCAGCAGCTTCCATGGCGGCGAACTTGCCTTCGGCAGTGCCCTTGCCGCCCGAGGCGATGGCGCCGGCGTGGCCCATGCGCTTGCCGGCCGGAGCCGACGCACCGGCGATGAAACCGACGACCGGCTTCTTCACGTGGTTCTTGATGTACTCGGCACCGGCTTCCTCGGCGTCACCGCCGATTTCGCCGACCATGATGATGCCTTCGGTCTGCGGGTCTTCGTTGAACAGCTTCAGGCAGTCGACGAAGTTCAGGCCATTGATCGGGTCGCCACCGATGCCGATGCAGGTGGACTGGCCCAGGCCGACTTCGGTGGTCTGCTTGACCGCTTCATAGGTCAGGGTGCCCGAACGCGACACGATGCCGATCTTGCCCGGCTTGTGGATGTGGCCCGGCATGATGCCGATCTTGCACTCACCCGGGGTGATGACACCCGGGCAGTTCGGACCGATCAGGACGGTGTCCGGGTAGGAACGGGTCAGCACGTTCTTGACGCGCAGCATGTCCAGCACCGGGATGCCTTCGGTGATGCAGACGATGACCTTGATGCCGGCAGCAGCGGCTTCCAGGATCGCATCGGCCGCGAACGGCGGCGGCACGTAGATGACCGACGCGTTGGCGCCGGTGCTCTGCACGGCGTCGGCAACGGTGTTGAAGACCGGCAGGTCGATGTGGGTGGTGCCACCCTTGCCCGGGGTCACGCCGCCAACAACCTGGGTGCCGTACTCGATCATCTGAGTGGCGTGGAAGGTGCCCTGCTGGCCGGTGAAGCCCTGCACGATCACCTTGGTGTTCTTGTTAATCAAAACAGACATGGGAATTTCCTTCGGTGTCGTGGATCAGGCGGCGTTCTTGACCGCTTCAACGACCTTCTTGGCGCCGTCGTTGATGTTGTCAGCCGGGATGATGGCCATGCCGCTGTCACGCAGCAGCTGCTTGCCTTCTTCCACGTTGGTGCCTTCCAGGCGCACCACGACCGGAACCTTGACGCCCACTTCCTTCACGGCGGCGATGATGCCTTCGGCAATCATGTCGCAGCGGACGATGCCGCCGAAGATGTTGACGAAGATGCCTTCGACCTTGTCCGAGGACAGGATCAGCTTGAACGCTTCGATGACGCGCTGCTTGTTGGCACCGCCGCCCACGTCCAGGAAGTTCGCCGGCTCGCCGCCGTTGAGCTTGATGACGTCCATGGTGGCCATGGCCAGGCCGGCACCGTTCACCATGCAGCCGATGTTGCCGTCCATGGTGACGTAGTTGATGTCCAGCTCCGAAGCAGTCACTTCGGTTTCGTCTTCCTGGGACTTGTCGCGCATCGCGACCAGTTCCTTGTGGCGGAAGTTGGCGTTGTCGTCGCTGTTGAACTTGCCGTCCAGCGCGTACAGGTTGCCATCGTCCAGGATGGCCAGCGGGTTGATCTCAACCAGCGCCAGGTCCTTTTCGTTGAAGATGCGGTACAGGTTCACCATGATGTTGGCGAACTGGCCGGCCTGCTTGGCGGTCAGGCCCATCTTGAAGCCGATGTCACGGCCGTGGTAACCCTGCACGCCTTCGACGAAGTCCACGTTCAGGGTGTGGATCTTGTCCGGGGTCTCGGCAGCGACCTGCTCGATTTCCATGCCGCCTTCGGAAGAGGCGATGTAGCTGATGGTGCGGGTGCCGCGATCCACCAGGACCGACAGGTACAGCTCCTTGACGATCTCACCGGCGGTGGTCACCAGCACCAGGTTGATCGGCAGCTCGACGCCGGCGGTCTGGTAGGTGGCCATCTTGGTGCCGAGCATCTTGGCCGCTGCGGCCTTCACATCATCGACGGTCTTGCAGAACTTGACGCCGCCAGCCTTGCCGCGGCCGCCAGCGTGGATCTGCGCCTTGACCATCCAGGGGCCCTGGCCCAGCGACTGGGCGACTTCAACCGCCTCGTCCGGGGTCGCCGCGACCTTGCCGGCCGGGACCGGGATGCCGTATTCGGCAAGCAGTTGTTTTGCCTGGTATTCGTGGAAATTCATGCGTCACCGTGGGAATAGGAACGACCGCACGCAATTCCTCAGGGCCCCTGGAAGAGGCACCGGCACGGACCGCGGCGGGCCCACTATTGTGGCCGAGCCGGCGCCGGGGCGCAAAGAAGTCTGTACAAAACGCCAGACGCGGGCGGATTTTCGCGGTCATTCAGGCAGTTGCGCCCGCCCTGGCGCTGGCCTCCGGTCTCCGCGGCGGGCCAAATGCGCGATGCGGGACGGTCCCGCGGCGCCAGCGCAGGGGCCCTATACTGGCCCTCTCGAGCACGCTCGACACTACATCGACGCGACGTGCCCGCCCGGCCTCAGGGGATGCCAGGCAGGCCCGCCGCAGATTCCAGACCCAGGCAGCCAGAAGGGGAGTTCCGGCGTGTCACCCAGTGCTTCATTGATCGACCGCATCGAATCGATTCCGCGGCGTGAGCTGTACTTCTTCGCGCTGTACCGGGTGCTGATCGCCGCAGTCATCGCCGGCCTGCTCTACAGCCCCCTGTCCGGCATGGTCGGCGAGGCCCACCACCCGCGCCTGGCCGATACCGTTGCGGCCATCTATCTGGTGCTGTCGCTGCTGGCCCTGGCGATCGGCCGCAACGAACGCTGGCTGCGCCCCATCGTGGTCACCAGCGTGCTGGTGGATATCATCGCCGCCACCCTGCTGGCGCACGCCCTGCCCGGCGCCAGCGCCGGCATCTCGATGTCGCTGCTGTTCAACATCGCCGCGGCCGCCACCCTGCTGCCGCTGAGCTGGGGGCTGGGCCTGGCAGTCGCGGCCAGCCTGGCCACCGGTACCGAATACCTGTGGAAAGTGCTGGAAGGCGGCGATCCCACCCGCACGCTGGCCGAGCTGGCCATGTTCGCCACCAGCTACCTGGCGCTGGCCTTCATCAGCTACCAGGTGGGCAGCCGCGCACGCCGCAACCAGCAGCTGGCCAACCAGCGCGGCGACGAAGTAGCCAACCTGTTCCAGATCAACGAACTGATCATCCGCCGCATGCGCACTGGCGTGCTGGTGGTAGACGCCGACAACCGCATCACCCTGGCCAATGAAGCGGCCTCGATGCTGCTCGGTGACAATGACGGCATCGGTGAGACAGGACGCCTGGATCTGGCCAGTGCCGCGCCGGAACTGGCGCGCCGCCTGCAGCGCTGGCGCAACGGCTGGGCGCAGGACGAACTGCCGCTGCAGCTCAACCCCGACCAGCCGGAAGTGCAACCGCGCTTCGCCCGCCTGCTGGCGGGCAGCGAGCTGGCCCTGGTGTTCCTGGACGATTCCAGCGTGGTCTCGCGGCGCGCCGAATCGCTCACCCTGTCGGCCATGGGCCGCTTCTCCGCCAGCCTCGCCCATGAAATCCGCAACCCGCTGGCGGCGATCAACTATGCCGTGCAGCTGCTGGAAGAAGGCACCGGCTTCAACGAAAGCGACCGCCGCCTGCTGCAGATCATCCGCCAGCAATGCCAGCGCACCAATGGCATCGTCGAAAGCGTGCTGGGGCTGGCACGGCGCGAACGCGCCACGCCCGAGAACGTCGACCTGGTCGCCTTCGTGCGCCGCTTCGTGCTGGAGTACAAACAAGGCCAGACGCTGGAAACCGACAGCATCGAACCGATCATCAGCGGTACGGCGGTGATGGCGCAGGTCGATACCAAGCACCTGTACCAGGTGCTCACCGTACTGGTGCACAACGCATTGAAGTACGGCCGCATCGGCCAGCAGCCGGCGCGGGTGCGCCTGCGCGTGGCCCAGCACGAGCGCAGCGCGGTGATCGACGTGATGGACCGTGGCCCGGGCATTCCCGAGAGCGTGGCCGCACAGCTGTTCCGTCCGTTCTTCACCACCTCCGAGCACGGCACCGGGCTGGGCCTGTATATCGCCCGCGAGTTGTGCCGGGCCAACCAGGCACGCCTGGACTACATTCCCGTGCCCGCCGGCGGCTCCTGCTTCCGCCTGGTGCTGCCCGGCCCCCACACGCTGCTGCCCACCTGATTGCAGATCTGTGCGTCAAACATTTGTCGCTTCCAGCCCCCTCGTTTATCTTTCACGCCCATGAACGAAACCCGCAGCGCCCTCGTCGTCGACGATGAACGCGACATCCGCGAACTGCTGGTACTGACCCTTGGCCGCATGGGCCTGCGCATCAGTACCGCCGCCAACCTGGCCGAAGCACGCGAGCTGCTGGCCAGCAATCCGTACGATCTGTGCATCACCGACATGCGGCTTCCGGATGGCAACGGTATCGAGCTGGTCAGCGAGATCGCCCAGCACTACCCGCGCACGCCGGTGGCGATGATCACCGCGTTCGGCAGCATGGACCTGGCCGTGGAAGCGCTGAAGGCCGGTGCCTTCGACTTCGTCAGCAAGCCGGTGGACATCTCGGTACTGCGTGGCCTGGTCAAGCACGCGCTGGAACTCAACAACAGCGAACGCCCTGCGCCCGGCCCCGCCACCGAACAGGCAGCACGCCTGCTCGGCGCTTCGCCGGCCATGGACGTACTGCGCACCACCATCAGCAAGGTCGCGCGCAGCCAGGCGCCGGTCTACATCCTCGGTGAATCCGGGGTTGGCAAGGAACTGGTTGCTCGCACCATCCACGCCCAGGGCGCGCGCGCGGCCGGGCCGTTCGTGCCGGTCAACTGCGGCGCCATTCCCGGCGAGCTGATGGAAAGCGAATTCTTCGGTCACCGCAAAGGCAGCTTCAGCGGCGCGCATGCCGACAAGCCCGGCCTGTTCCAGGCCGCGCACGGCGGCACCCTGTTCCTGGACGAAGTGGCCGAGCTGCCGCTGCAGATGCAGGTGAAACTGCTGCGCGCCATCCAGGAAAAGTCGGTGCGCGCGGTCGGTGCGGCCAACGAAGAGCCGGTGGACGTACGCATCCTATCGGCCACCCACAAGGACCTGGCCGAGCTGGTCGAGGACGGGCGCTTCCGCCACGATCTGTACTACCGCATCAACGTGATCGAGTTGAAGGTGCCGCCACTGCGCGAGCGCCGCCAGGACCTGCCGGAACTGGCCGCTGCCGTGTTGGCGCGGCTGGCCCGCAGCCACGGCCGCGCCACCCCGCTGCTGGCGCCGTCGGCGCTGGAAGCGCTGGCCCACTATGCGTTCCCGGGCAATGTGCGCGAGCTGGAGAACATTCTGGAACGCGCGCTGGCACTGGCCGAAGAAGACCGCATCGGTGCCGACGACCTGCGCCTGCCGCAGCACGCCCCGCGTGCGCCGGGCAGTGCCGCGCCCGCCGAAGCCGTGGCCGACCTGCAGCCCGGCAGCGCCGCCCTGCCCTCGTACATCGAGCAGCTGGAGCGCAGCGCCATCCAGCGCGCGCTGGAAGAGAACCGCTGGAACAAGACCCGCACGGCTGCGCAGTTGGGGATTACCTTCCGCGCGCTGCGCTACAAACTGAAGAAGCTGGGGATGGAGTAGAGCCGAGCCCATGCCCGGCTGCGCGGTGGTCGGGACCGCGCCATCCACGCACGGCGTGGAACTACTATGGGATCCGTGGCCGATCATCCACGCATGGCGTGGATCTACTGTAGAGCCGAGCCCACGCTCGGCTGCTCTCGGGACCGCGCCATCCACGCATGGCGTGGAACTACTATGGGATCCGTGGCCGATCATCCGCGCATGGCGTGGATCTACTGTAGAGCCGAGCCCACGCTCGGCTGCTCTTCGGTACCTCAGCCGAGCATGGGCTCGGCTCTACCTCAATCCTTGGTAACGCGATTGATCTCCGCCAGGCTGGTGATCCCGGCCGCAGCTTTCATCAACGCAGACTGCCGCAGGTCGTTCACCCCGATCTGCTGCGCCGCCTCTGCAATCTGCAGTGCATTGCCACCGGCCAGCACGATGGTGGCGATCTCATCGGTCATCGGCATCACCTGATAGATACCCGTTCGGCCCTTGTAGCCCTCGGTACACTCATCGCAGCCCACCGCCTCATACAACTGGATGCCCGCATCCAGCTGCGCCTGGGTGAAGCCCTCGGCCAGCAGTGCGTGCTCCGGCAGGTTCGCCGGGCGCTTGCAGTTCGGGCACAACCGGCGTGCCAGGCGCTGCGCGATCACCAGCGTCACCGAGCTGGTGATGTTGTACGGCGCGATGCCCATGTTCATCAGACGCGCGATGGTCTGCGGCGCGTCGTTGGTATGCAGCGTGGACAGCACCATGTGGCCGGTCTGCGCCGCCTTGATCGCAATCTCGGCCGTCTCCAGGTCGCGGATTTCGCCGACCATGATGATGTCCGGATCCTGTCGCAGGAACGAGCGCAGCGCCGCAGCGAACGTCATGCCACGCTTGTTGTTCTGCTGCACCTGGTTGACGCCGGGCAGGCGGATTTCCACCGGGTCTTCGGCGGTGGAAATGTTGCGCGTCTCGTCGTTGAGGATGCCCAGCGCGGTATACAGCGAAACGGTCTTGCCCGAACCGGTGGGGCCGGTCACCAGCACCATGCCGTAAGGCTTGTGGATCGCATCCAGGAACAGCTTCTGCTGGTCCGGCTCGTAGCCCAGTTTGTCGATGCCCAGCTTGGCCGCGCTGCCATCCAGGATACGCAGCACCACCTTTTCACCGAACAGGGTCGGCAGCGTGCTGACGCGGAAATCGATCTGCTTGGTCTTGGACAGGTTGAGCTTGATGCGCCCGTCCTGCGGCACGCGCTTTTCGGCGATGTCCAGCTGCGCCATCACCTTCAGGCGCGCGGCAATGCGCTGGTTCAACTTAACCGGCGCGCGCGCCACCATCTTCAGCAGGCCGTCGATGCGCAGGCGCACGCGGTAATCGTCTTCGTAGGGCTCGAAGTGGATATCCGAGGCGCCCTTGCGGATCGCGTCGACCAGCACCTTGTTGACGAACTTCACTACCGGGGTGTCGTCGCCCTTGGCGTCGATGCCGGCGTCGGTGCCCGCGCCTTCGTCGTCGCCCAGGCCGACATCGAGGTTGGCCATGCCCTCGTCGTCGCCGCCCAGCGCGTCGCCGATGGTGTCATGGCTGGCGTGCCACTGTTCCAGCGTGCGGCGGATCTGGTCCTCATCGACCAGGATCGGCTCCACCACCAGGTTGGTATGGAACTTGATCTCGTCCAGCGCATGGGTCGGATTGCTGGTACCCACGAACAGCTTGCCGCCGCGTTTGAACAGCGGCAGCACGTTGTGCTTGCGCAGCAGCTCCTCGCTGACCAGGCTCATCGCGTTCTGGCTGGCATCGAAGGTGGACACGTCGAACAAGGGCATGCCGAACTCGACCGAGTTGGCGGCGGCAAGCTGCGAAGCACTGACCAGCTTGTTCTGCGCGAACCACGTCGGCAGCGGCTGGCGGGCCGCCGTGGCCTTGGCCATGGCGTCTCGGGCGGAAGCCTCGTCCAGGGCACCGTCCTGGACCAGGCGGCGGGCCAGGCCGGTGATGCCGACGAGGTTGGGGGTGGTGACTGCGCTCATACGCTTCCTCTACTGACCCAAGACGGCCGCCATGGCGGCCATAGTGTTGTCTACAGGGGTGACATATTAACCGCGCACCCCGTGTGAACGCTTGTCCAGACACCCACATTCCGCTTTCAGAACGGCTGCTCCCGATGCCAATCCCAGGCGCTTTTGATGATGGCGACCAGGTCCTGCCAACTTCGCTCCCATCCCAGCTCCCGTTGCGCCTTGGCGCTGGAGGCCACCAGCCGGGCTGGATCCCCGGCCCGACGGCCGACGACCTCGAAAGGTACTGCGCGCCCGACCACCTGCGCGGCGGCCTCAACGATATCCATGACTGAGTAGCCCTGCTCACTGCCCAGATTGAAGTCATGGGTTCCAGGACTCCGCTCCATCAGGTTCATCGCCAAGCCGTGGGCACGCGCGAGATCCTGCACATGTACGTAGTCCCGTACACAGGTTCCGTCAGGTGTGGGGTAGTCCGCACCAAATACCTTCAGCGGAGGCGCCTGTCCGGCGGCGGCCCTGAGCACGTTCGGAATCAGATGAGTCTCACAGGCATGCGCTTCACCTATGCCGTGTTCAGGAAGAGCGCCAGCAGCATTGAAGTAGCGAAGAACTACCGACGACAAGCCATACGCTTCCCAAGCGTCTGCAAGCATCCGCTCAACCATCAACTTGCTGGCACCATAGGGATTGATCGGCTGCATCGGCTGCTGTTCGTCAACTAGGGAAGCCGATGACGGCCCGAACACAGCGGCCGTGGATGAAAAGACCACCTTGCCTATATCCCGGTACCGCAGCTGCGCCAGCAGATTCAGAGTTCCGGCCACATTGTTCCGATAGGTGGAAAATGGATCGGCGACGGAAGACGCAACCAACGAACTCGCAGCGAAATGCATCACCACGTCATAACGCCGCCCGCTGAACGCACGCTCCAGCGAAGACTCGTCAAGCAGATCTGCCTGGATCAACTCTCCCCATTTCACTGCCTGCCGGTGACCGGTGGACAGGTTGTCCAACACGGTTACGGCATGACCCTGTTCGGCCAGCCACTGTGACATGTGGCTACCGATGTAACCCGCCCCTCCACAAACAAGGACGTTCCACATCTGCATGACTCCACGTCAGATCGAATACCGCACCTGGCGACCGTCCTCCCCAATCCCGGCAAGTGCCGGGAAGGAGGCCTGAGGGCAGCTTGGGCTCAGGCCTTGGCCTCTTCGTGGTACTCATCGTCCACATTGATTGACCACAGCCGACTCTTGTCCACGTTACCGGACAGGATCTGATCGGCAGCCTCTTTGGCTGTCAGCATCGAGTGATCCTGATTGTTGTAACGGTGCATCCCATTGCGCCCCACCAGGAACAGGTTCTGCACCTGATCCAACGCGGACCGCAATCGATCGAACTGGGCGTAGGCTTCACCAAAGTAGCCCGGATAGGCTTTGGGTACTCGGATCACAACCGCATCCTGCGCACGCTCGGCGGTGACCAGGCCGATCTGGAGCATCTCGCGCTGGGCCAGTGCCTGAAGGTCTGCATCACCCATGTTCCACAGCGGATCAGTCTCACGGCAAAAGAACTCAAGCCCCATCCATACTTTCGATGCGTCGCGAACCATGTACGGGCTCCAATTGTTGAAGACCTGTACACGCCCTACGTTCACACCCGGCTCTTGAATGTAGATCCAGTTGTCGCCCAATGCCCGAGGAAGATCGGACGCATCGTAAAGCAGGCCGACGGTGATGAAATCACGGTACTGCAGCCCATCCGCAATCATTGCCACATCTTCGGGCCAGCTTGTCCGCGATGCGGATACAAGCTCACGCACGGGCATGGTCGAGACCACGTGCGAGCACTCGAGCTTGAAGGCTTCGCCTGTCCCGGACTGTACGGTGACGCTGTGCACTTGGTCATCGCCCACTTCCAGTCCGACGGCACGATGCTTCATCAGCAATGTGCCGCCACGCGCGACGAACTGCTGAGCAGCTGTTTCCCACATCTCACCGGGGCCATGCTTCGGATACAGGAAGTTCTCGATCAACGAAGTCTGTTCAGCCTTCCCGTTCAAGCCCAGCGCGCTTCGCGCAGCATGCAGCACCGCCTTGGTGATCGACAGGCTTTTGATGCGTTGCGCGCCCCACTCTGCACTGATCTGGTTGCAGGGCACACCCCAGACCTTCTCGGTGTACTCTTTGAAGAACTGGCGATAAAGACGCTGCCCGAAGCGGTTGACGAGAAAGTCTTCAAGACTCACTTCCGGCTCAATCTTGCTGACCTGCGAGCGCAGATAGCTGAAACCGAACAATACGGACTTGCCCACACCCAGGTTGCGGAAACTGTCCGCATTCAACTTCAACGGGTAAGAGAAAAAGCGCCGATTGAAATAGATGCGCGACAGGCGATTGCGCACCAGCATCGCAGTCGGCAGCGAGCCATCTGCCACAGGCGCCCCCGTTGGCAAGCCCTCACGCGCCTGGCCATGGTAGCGAAGGTTCAACGGAACGTCGCCTGTGTGTTCGATGGGCATCAGGTTGGCCCACCACTGCATCACCCAGTCCGATTTGGAAAAGAACCGGTGCCCGCCAATATCGATGCGGTTGCCATTGTGGTTAACAGTGCGTGAGATGCCACCCACGCAGTCATCCGCCTCCAGCACCGTCACCTTTACACCCGGCTGCCCAACCAGCTCCAACGCGGCGGTCAAGCCCGCCGGACCCGCACCGATGATTACAACATGCTTGCTCATGCCACCTCCCCGATGGCCCGTTCGCGCCCCCGCGACCGGAAAAGAATCAACTTGCGCAATGCGAAGTTCGACGTGAACGAGAACCCGACCGCAACCAGCCTGGCAATGCTCCCCGGCATACCAAGCCACTCAATGCAGACCCACATGACGCCTTGGACAACCAGCAGACCGAAGCAACCGATCAGCACGAATATGGCCAATTCCGCCGAAGCAGAGCTGACCACGCGCCGAGCAAACACCCAGCGAACGCTGATCAAATAGGCCACCACACTTCCTGCGAGAAAGCCGCCTGCAGCGGCGTAGTACCAACCGCCCCACCACCACGAGAACAAAGCAAAAGTACCAAGGTCCACGCACAACGCAACGGCCGATGCCATCAGATAGCGTGTGCCTTCGGCAACGATTGCGAAGCGAGATTGCATGTACTGCAGCAAGCCTCGAGCGGCACGATCAGGCTTCATTCAAACCCTCCGGAGCGAGAAGCCGATTCTCACTTTCTGGAATTCCCTGCCCGGCCCAGTCACTGCATCGGTAGAGATAGAACGTGCCCAGCGGCGTCCCGCTGTCTGGATGCCGCGGCGTCCAGCTTCCCAGTACATGCTCCTGCTGCCGGAACGGCAGAACGAAATAGTCCGGCGCTGGCACGTCCCTGTAGGGCGAGCACATGTATTGCAGGCCTGGCTTTCCGATCCAACAGGCATGCGGGTCCTTGTTGACGGCGTTGACCATGTCACAGATCTCGCCTTGGCTGTTGACCGGCCCGACCTGGAGCTGACGCTGGATGCCCTGCATAGATGTGCCGCGATTGAACATCTGCCCTGACAGTTGGAAGATGCTGAAGTAATTGGCGCGATTGAGCACCAGCCACGGCCCTAGCGGTGAAGGTTCGGTTGCATACCAGTACACGCTTGCATCGCGCGGCAATGCGACACCAAACACGTTGGTGCCAGGGGATCCCTCCATTACCCGCGTCCACGGACTTCTGGAGTCCCAGAGCAAGAACGAGCCCACCAGCCCAACAATACTCAAAGCTCCGAGCAGCGCTCCCCATCGAGGGCCACGCCCATAAAGCCAGACCAGACCGAAACTCAGCGCTCCGGCAAACAAGGGATAGCCCAAGATCACGACGTCTTGGCGAACTCGCTCGAAATCACCCCCAAACACCTCGAACACCAGCCAAGCACGCATCTGATAGCGGAATGTGGCCGCGACAATAACCGCAACTAAGCCTACCAATACGATGGCCCTAGTTGGCGCACTCACTTTGCGTGTCACATGCGGCCACAGAATGTGAAGTGGGATGAGACCGAGCACCGCCCAGGGAAGCGTAATACGCGAGATGCTCGCGCCCGTCAGCGCAATAGCCACCAAAAGCACCACGGGCACCCATTCACGAGGCGTACGTTGCCACTGCTCCCAGACTAGATAGGGAATACCTGCCATTGCGAGCCAATGCACAAGCCACAGCACCCGCCAAGACTGCAGGCCAACGGGCAATACTAGCTGCAGCAAATCTGCAAGCACAGCGCTGAACGTCATGCCGATAGCAAACGCGGCCAAAGCAGCGGCACAGAACTGCGCGAGCAGGCTGTCGGCTTGCGCACGCCGGCTTAGCAGGTAGAGGAAGTAGAAATCAGCTAGGACAATGCACCAGTCCCTGGGCTCCCATGTACCCAGATAGATCTGGCCACTAGACATGTAGATGAGTTCCCACCAGTCATAGTCAATCGCTATCACCAAGCCTGCAAAGGGCCCGACACGAAATGCCGCGAGGGCAATGACGGGAATTAGCGCCAACAGCGACCAAAGCCAGCGGCGGTCGTGCAGGACCAGCCAGCACCATGCCAGCAGCACTGCGGCAAACCCCTGCAGCGGATGAAGAATGCCGGCTGCGCCGAGCACCAAGATGCCAGCCATGTGCTTGCGCCGCACCAGAAACCCCAGTCCGAAAAGCGCCATCGCCTCTGCATAGGGACGCGACGTAAGGAAGGGCTCTGCATACGCAAAAATGCTGTAGGCGCCATAGCGTGTCGGCATCACGATGAGTGCCAACAATGACGGCCAGCGCCAAGCTGGGGGGAACAGCGCGCGAATCAGATACCAGCTGGCGCCGTAGAATGCGATGCGTCCAAGCAGGCTCAGGACGAGAAAAAGGTCGCCAGGTTGGAAGTGACGTAGCAAGGACGCCAGCAACTGCGGGAACAGGGTGAAGTCGGCCTGGCTGCCGGCAACGAAGAACAAGTCACGGTTGAAGATATCCGGGTCGAGCAGACGCAATGCCTGCGCCAGATACAAGGTGGCATCATGGCGTATTCCCGTATATGGCCGCAGATAGATAACAAGCGCCAGCGCAAAGCACCATGGCGCAAGCCTGCGCAGTGTCGACATCCCCACAACGCGTCCCCAATATTCCCCATGAAAAGCAAACCCCGCTTTATGCGGGGCTGCTTCTGGACCGCTACAATACTGTGTAGTGTGCTAGCAAAAGCCAGCAGACGACAGTTACTGGCAGCTACCCGGACGGTACTTAGCCGGGATCGAACCGCCACAGGTCCAGCCCACGGTGCCATTGGTCGAGTTCAGCGAGGCGGTCAGGGTGATGGTCGAGGTATCGACGCCAGCACCAATGCCCTGCGCGGTTGCGGTGATGACCGAACCGTTCCAGCCGACGCTGCTCACGTACTTCGACGACTGGGCCTCGAAGCCACTCCAACCACTGCCCGGCAGCGAGTTGTTCGACGACGCGTATTCAGCAACGGCAGTGCGCAGGGCCGAAGCGGCCAGCACGACTTCCGAGACCTTCGACTTCTTGGTGTAATCGGAGTACGCCGGCAGCGCGATAGCGGCCAGGATAGCGATGATCGCGACGACGATCATCAGTTCAATCAGGGTGAAGCCCTTCTGGTTCTTCATGGTGGTACATCCCCAAGATAAGTGGTGGTTGATGTCGGGGAGGCTGCCGGCCGGCCAGATGACCGGATGAGCAGGCTGCCCGTCCCCGCGGGTGGATCAACGCAGGTTACGTGCCAAACTGCCATGGCAGCGTCTCCCCGATTTCCCCGCGCCAATGATGGCAGCAATTTCGCGGATGGGAACCCCCCTGAGACCAATCTGCGATGGACGCGGCAATGTGACGCGGTACGTCACCTTTCGTCTCGTCAGGTCGAAAACCCTGCGCGGCGTCACGCCAGCAGGCTCCCCGGACGCCCCTGAACCCGCTACCATCGCTGGTCAGGATGCCCGCCTGGGGATGGCGGGCCTTGGGGAGCCAACATGTCTGTCAGTCGCAGTGCGATCAAGAAAGAGCCCGTGGCGCGTAGCACCATGGAGCTGCAGCCGTTTGTCTGGGAGGGGACCGACAAGCGGGGAATCAAGATGAAAGGCGAGCAGTTGGCGAAGAACGCCAATCTGGTGCGCGCCGAACTGCGCAAGCAGGGGATCAATCCCGGCCAGGTCAAGCCTAAGCCGAAGCCGCTGTTCGGCGCAGCCGGCAAGGCGGTGAATGCCAAGGACATTGCATTCTTCAGCCGGCAGATGGCCACGATGATGAAGTCCGGCGTGCCGATCGTTTCGGCACTGGAGATCATTGCCAGCGGGCACAAGAACCCGCGCATGAAGAAAATGGTGGATGGAATCCGGGCTGACATCGAGGGCGGCTCTTCGCTGAACGAGGCGATCAGCCGTCATCCTGTCCAGTTCGACGAGCTCTACCGCAATCTGGTTCGCGCAGGTGAAAGCGCCGGTGTTCTGGAAACGGTGCTGGACACCATCGCCTCCTATAAGGAGAACATCGAAGCGCTGAAGGGCAAGATCAAGAAGGCCCTGTTCTACCCCGCCATGATTCTAGTGGTGGCCTTCCTGGTCAGTACGATCCTGCTCGTATGGGTCGTTCCCCAATTCGAAGAAGTGTTCACTAGCTTCGGTGCCGACCTTCCGGCCTTCACCAAGATGGTCGTAGGACTATCTCGATTCATGGTTAGCTGGTGGCTGCCTATCGTGATCGTGATCGTCGTTGCGGTCGTTGGAACGATCATGGCCTACAAGCGATCGCCAAAGATGCAGCATGGCTTGGATCGGGCCATTCTGAAGGTACCGGTGATCGGGCAGATCATGCACAACAGTGCCATCGCCCGCTTTGCCCGTACCACGGCAGTGACGTTCAAGGCCGGTGTTCCCTTGGTGGAGGCGCTGGGCATTGTGGCCGGCGCGACCGGCAACAAGGTCTACGAGGAGTCCGTGTTGCGCATGCGCGATGACGTCTCGGTCGGCTACCCGGTCAACATGGCCATGAAGCAGCTGAACCTGTTCCCGCACATGGTCATCCAGATGACCGGCATCGGCGAAGAAGCGGGCGCCCTGGACGCCATGCTGTTCAAGGTGGCTGAATACTACGAGCAGGAAGTGAACAATGCCGTGGATGCCTTGAGCAGCCTGCTGGAACCGATGATCATGGTGTTCATTGGTACCATTGTCGGTGGCTTGGTCATCGCGATGTACCTGCCCATCTTCAAACTCGGCGCCGTCGTCGGCTAAAGGTATCAATGGCATTTCTCGACCAGCACCCCGGCCTCGGCTACCCCGCCGCGGCCGCCCTGGGACTGCTGCTGGGCAGTTTCCTGAACGTGGTCATCCTGCGCCTGCCCAAGCGGCTGGAGTGGCAGTGGAAGCGCGATGCGCGCGAAGTCCTGGAGGAACCGGACTTCTATGAGCCACCCCCACCGGGGATCGTGGTGGAGCCCTCGCACTGCCCGCACTGCAAGCACAAGCTGAGCTGGTACGAGAACATCCCGCTGTTCAGCTGGATCATCCAGGGCGGCAAGTGCCGCCACTGCAAGGCGCCGATCTCGCTGCAGTACCCGCTGGTGGAGGCGCTGACCTCGGTGCTGGTGCTGGCTTGCGTCTGGCAGTTCGGCTTCGGCTGGCAGGGCTTCGGCGCCATCGTGCTGACCTGCTTCCTGATCGCCCTGTCCGGCATCGACCTGCGCACCCAGCTGCTGCCCGATCAGTTGACCCTGCCACTGATGTGGCTGGGCCTGATAGGCAACATCGACAACCTGTACATGCCGGCAAAGCCTGCATTGGTCGGCGCGGCGGTGGGCTACCTGTCGCTGTGGATGGTCTGGTGGCTGTTCAAGCAGCTGACCGGCAAGGAAGGCATGGGCCACGGTGATTTCAAGCTGCTGGCCGCGCTCGGCGCCTGGTGCGGGCTGAAGGGCATCCTGCCGATCATCCTGCTGTCGTCGGTGCTGGGCGCCATCATCGGCTCGATCTGGCTGTACAGCCGGGGCCGTGACCGCGCCACGCCCATTCCCTTCGGGCCGTATCTGGCCATCGCCGGCTGGCTGTACTTCATGTGGGGCGCACCGCTGGTGGATCAGTACCTGGTGATGAGCGGGCTGCGCTGAGGGGAGTCCCCATGAGCCGCTATGTGGTTGGCCTGACCGGGGGCATCGCTTCCGGCAAGACCGAAGTGACCCGGCGCTTCGAGGCGCTGGGCATTGTGGTGGCCGATGCCGATCTGGCCGCACGGGCCGTGGTGGCCGCCGGCAGCCCGGCGCTGGCCCGCATCGCCGAGCGCTTCGGCGCCGACATGCTGCTGGCCGATGGCAGCCTGGACCGGGCCCGCCTGCGCGCTCACGTGTTCGCCGACCCGGCCGAACGGACGGCGCTGGAAGCGATCACCCACCCGGCCATCCGCCTGCTGATGCAGCAGCAGTGCGAGCAGGCTGAGAGCCCCTATGCGGTTGCCGCCATTCCGCTGCTGACCGAGGTGGGCGGGCGGAAGGCCTACCCATGGCTGGACCGGGTGTTGCTGGTGGATGCGCCCGAAGCCGTGCAGCACGCCCGGCTGATGCAGCGCGATGGTATCGACGCGGCGCTGGCCGACCGGATGATTGCTGCCCAGGCCAGCCGCGCGCAGCGGTTGGCGCTGGCCGATGACGTGGTGGTCAATGATGGGCAGCCGGAGGACCTGCAGGTGCAGGTGGAACAGCTGCATGCGCGGTATCTGGGGTTGGCCGGGGGTTGAGGCCGGGTTGCCGGCCAGCGGCCCGCGCTACCGAAGTGCATCCACGCATGGCATGGATCTGGGGATCTGCTGTAGAGCCCACGCCCCCCGCGGGGGGGAACCACAATCCCGACCACCGCAGCGCGCTCCCAAACACCCCGACCAGCGCCTCGGCTCTACAAAACGCTCTGCATCCACGCGTGGCGTGGATCTACTCCAGCTGCAGGCGGGCGTAGCGGGCCAATTCGCGGGCGCCGAGCAGCAGGCCGTCGACGACATCGGGATTGAGCTGCTGGCGGGCACCGCCCTGCTCCCGCGCGATTTCGGCGGCGTGCAGTAGCTGGATCAGGGTGTTCAGACCGGCAAGCGTGCGGCTGAGGCCGGCCATCGTGGCGGCCTGCGCCGGGCTGGCCCCCTGCACGTCCAGCCGCTGGCCGTCGGCGGCGTCGCGGCCATCCATGCGCGCCAGCAGGGCGGGCAGCAGGTCCTTGGGGTCATCCAGCAGCACTTCGACACGCTCGGCGACGTCGGCAGGCAGCAGGTGGGCCGCATCGCCGATCAGGGCGTGCAGCTGGGGGAACAGCGGGCGGGTGGACATGGTGGAGCTCCTCGCAGTCGGCAGGCCACCTGCAGATGCAAGGTGGCGGACGGTGCGGGTTGGCGTACCGGACAACTCCCAGATGGATGGAAACTCCGGCGGATTCCCGGGAATCCCCACGCACCGCCCGCCATGAAGCGGGCACAGTGCATTGTCCGCGATGCCGCGCGAGGCATCGGAAGCTTTCCATCTAACAGTTGATTTCAGGACGCCAATCCCGGCCAAGGCACCTGCCCCGGCCAGGTCATCAGGCCATCGCCGCACGCGGCGATCTGTAAGGAAATTCTCAAGTGCGGCGCGGGCTTGCCAATGCGTGCACTGGAACACGCGCGGGGCGCGGCAGCGATCACAGTGGTGTCGCGTTGGGCCTGATGCCTGATCATCGCGCGAGGGTAATTCAGTGGCACAAGCGACACAGAGCGCGATGCAAGGTCGGCAGGGTCCGTGCCGACCAAGGTCGGCACCCACCAAAGCAGGGGCCCTTACAACGGCTTCGGCGAGAACGTCAGGGTGGCGATCACGCCACGCTCGCCACCGGGGCGCACGCTCACCTGCCAGCCGTACAGATCACACAGGCGGCTGACGATCGACAAGCCGATGCCGCCGCCCTGCGAATGGCCAGCATGCGTGCCGCGGTAGCCACGCTGGAACAGCTTGGCGGCATCTTCCTCGCTCAGGCCCGGGCCACTGTCGGTCACCGAGACCGAATTGGCGCCGACGAACACGCGCACCTCGCCGTCCTGCGAGTACTTCACCGCATTGCCGATCAGGTTGCCCAGTGCCACCGACAGCGCCGCCTCGGGCGCGTCGATCACCAGGTTGCGCTCACCTTCGAGCACCAGCTCCAGCGGCTTGCCGCCCAGCTGCGCACGGTGCGCGTCCAGCAGCTGCTCGGCCACGCGGGCGACGTTGCTGGTGCCCTGCCCACGCTCATTGCGCGACAGCAGCAACAACGCGCCGATCAGATCGCTGCACTGCTGTTCGGCACGCTGGATGCGCTGCAGGCGCTGCAGCACCTTTTCGTCCAGGCCGGGCCGGGTCAGCAGCAGCTCGGTGGCACCCCGGATCACCGCCAGCGGCGTGCGCAGCTCATGGCTGACGTCGGCATTGAACTCACGGTCGCGCTGCACAACTTCGGTCAGCCGCGAGGAATAGTCGTCCAGTGCCTGTGCCAGCTGCCCCACTTCGTCATCGGGGAAACGCGGCGCCAGCGGCTCAGGGTCACTGGTACCACCACGGTAGGCGCGCAACCGTGCGGCCAGGTCCGATACCGGCTTCATCACCTTCGAGGCCGACCACCAGCCCAGCACAAGTGACAGCAGGCTGAACACCAGCACCGACAGCACCAGCGCGCGGTTGAGCTGCTTGCCGCCGCGCACGCTGTCGGTCATGTCATAGGCGAGGAAGAACCAGGCGTCCGGCGTCTTGCGCACGGCCAGCTTGTAGGAGTACGGCTCGCCGTGCTCATCACCGCTGACGCTGTGGATGCCATCGGAGAAGCCCGCCCACTGCGCGCGTTCTTCGCGCACCCGGTCGAACTTGTCCTTCGAATAGGCATAAGCCCTGATCTGCAGCACCGGTGCATCCGGGTTATGCCCGGGGTGCTCGTAATAGCGGCGCGCATACTCGTCGATGTTGCGGTTCATCAGCTCTTCCACCAGCTGGTTTTCCACGCGCAGGCGGGCCCAGTTGGTGGCGAACGCGAACAGCGTTGTCAGGCAGAAGCCCAACAACACGAACGAAACGATGATGCGGCTGCGCAGGCGCCGCCGATACGGCGTGCGCCGGCGCTCCCCCTTGCTTGCCACCGAATCAGGCTTCCGGGGTGGCGATGCGGTATCCGATGCCATGGCGGGTCTGGATCAGCGGCACTTCAAACGGCTTGTCGACCACCGCACGCAGGCCGTGGATGTGCACGCGCAGGGAATCCGAATCGGGCAGTTCTTCGCCCCACACGCGGGTTTCCAGTTCTTGGCGGGTCACCACGGCCGGGGCCGCTTCCATCAGCGCCTGCAGGATCTTCAGTGCAGTCGGGTTGAGCTGCAGCAGCTTGCCCTGGCGGCGCACTTCCAGCGTATCCAGGTTGTATTCCAGATCGCCGGTTTCCAGCACGCGGGTCTGCACGCCCTTGCCGCGTCGCGACAGGGCGTTCAGACGCACTTCCACTTCCTGCAGCGCGAACGGCTTGATCAGGTAGTCGTCCGCGCCGGAATCGAAGCCGGCCAGCTTGTTGTCCAGCGAGTCGCGGGCGGTGAGCATCAGTACCGGGGTCTGCTTGCGCGCTTCGTTGCGCAGCTTGCGGCAGACCTCGATGCCGTCCATGCCTGGCAGGTTGAGATCCAGCACGATCGCGTCGAACTCGTGCACCACGGCCAGATGCAGACCGGTAACCCCGTCAGCCGCGAAGTCCACGGTGTGGCCCCGGTCCTCCAGGTAGTCGCCCAGGTTGGCCGCAATGTCGCTGTTGTCTTCGATTACCAGGATTCTCACTGTCACCTCTAATTGACGAATTTGCCGACGCGCTGGGCCTGGCCCATATCACGCTGTGCCTTGTCCTTCCGTCGCGCGCGCTCGGCTACGGTCGTGCACTGCGTCGTGGACCGGTTCGAACCCGTGGCCTTTTCACGTTGGCATATTAGACGACTATCTTCACGGGCCTGTGTCAAAACCGTGTTCACGATCTGCTGGTCGTTGAAGACATCGGTTCGTACCTGTTCAGGCATGGAATCGCGGTCGGGATGCTGCTCGACGGCCGTACGCATGCGCACCAGCGCCTCGCGCACGCGGCTGCGGTCGGCCTGTTTCAGCTCGCTGTAGGTCTCGCCATCGTTGAGTTCGATTTCGATGCGCTCGATCTGCTGCTGCAGCGGCTTGCCCGGAATAAAGACCTCACCGGCCTGGTTGGATGCGGAGGCGGCGGTGGCCAGGGTCAGGCCCGAGACCAGGACCGCCGACATCAGGAGGGACTTCATGACAAACGAATCCTTGTTTGAGTTGAGGGTTGACTGTATTCGCACCGCCTTCACGCGAGCAAGTGCCGGTCGCTCGGGCGGCAATCGGCCCGGCTAGCGGTTACTGGGAGGCGTGAGATTGTTGAAGGTGCGCTGGTCGTTGAGCAGGGCCTTGCCCTTTTCCTCGATCCGGCGGCGCTCGGCCACCGTCAGGCAGCGGCTCTTGGGCATGTTGCTGCCCGTGGTGCGGGTGTGCTGGCAGATCTGGCGGCTGTCTTCGTGGGCGCGGACAAGAACGGTGTTGATCCGCTCCTGGTCGTTGAAGACCTCTGCCTGGACCTGCGGCGGGAGCTCCTGAAGCGTGCTGTGGTCCCCCATGCGCTGGGTGATGCGCGCCAGGGCCTGCTGCACCTGGGCGCGGTCGTCAGCGGAAATCTCGCTGTACTCGCCGTCATCAAGGGCCCTTTCAACCCGCCGGACCTGCTCGGCCACCGGTGCCTGCCCGTCCATCTGTATGGCGGTCTTCTCCGGCTTGGCGGAGACAGTGCCAGACAACCCCAGCAACAACGCGATCATCGTGATGCGGTACATCGCCAGCCTCCGGATCCATCCAGGAACGATGGCCACTCTACGGCCGTCACGCGGCCTCCACAAGGGACTTCCGGCAGGTATAAAAAAGACCCAGGCGGTGGCCCGCCTGGGTCTGAAGTCGTATCCCGATACCGATCCTGCTGAGAGGCAGAGCTGCGGTTCGCTGAAGGCTACGCCGGCGCCGATTAAAGGCATGTTAAAGCCGGCCTCATTTGCCCATGAGAATCTCAAAATATTGATTTGTCATGGCTTTTTCAGCTTCTCGACGTGCTCGATGATGCGCGTGGCCACATCTACCCCGCAGGCGGCTTCGATCCCCTCCAGCCCCGGCGTGGAGTTGACCTCCAGCACCAGCGGGCCGCGCGCGGAGCGGATCAGGTCCACCCCGCACACCGACAGGCCCAGCGCCTTGGCCGAACGCACCGCCACCTGCTGTTCGGCGCGGCTGGCCTTGGCCGCCACCGCAGTGCCACCGGCATGCAGGTTGGAGCGGAAGTCGCCTTCCGGCGCCTGGCGTTGCATCGAGGCCACCACCTGGTCGCCCACCACGAAGCAGCGCAGGTCGGCGCCCTTGGCCTCACCGATGAACTCCTGCATCAGGAAATTGGCATACAGCCCGCGCAGGGCCTCGACGATACCGCGCGATGCGCTGGCCTTTTCGGTGAGGATCACGCCCCGCCCCTGGGTGCCCTCGTTGAGCTTCACCACGTGGGGCGGCGGGCCGAGCATGGACAACAGGTCGACGGTGTCATCCGGGTTGTCACCGAACACGGTGACAGGCATGTCGATGCCCTTGGCGGCCAGCAGCTGGTGCGCACGCAGTTTGTCGCGCGAACGCAGGATCGCGTCGGAGGGGTTTGGGGTGCGTGCGCCCATCAGCTCGAACTGCCGCAGCACGGCGGTGCCATAGCGGGTGATCGAGGCACCGATGCGCGGGATGACCATGTCCACGCCGGTCATCGGCCGGCCCTTGTAGTGCATCGAAAAACCATCGGCGGCGATGCGCATGTAGCAGCGCAGCGGGTCGAGGATGCGAACGGTATGGCCACGCGTGCGTGCCGCCTCGACCAGCCGGCGGGTGGAATACAGGGAACTGTTGCGGGACAGGATGGCGAGCTTCATCGCGGCAGGATCGGGCGGCAGGCGCGCAGCATAGCGCGGGCGTGTGGCGGGTGGATGATGCCCCGCAGGCCACCGCATCTGCATGCCTGCTGGGGCTGTGCGAATATGCCGTTGCCGGCTGATGGACATAAACGGCCGGCTTGCACAATCCAAGGAGAACCACAGATGCGAATGGGAATTCCGCTGTTGTTGCTGTTTGGCCTGGTGGGAGGCGCCGCAGACGTACGGGCTGCGCCGACCCACGCAGTCTCCCGGCTCTACTTCGATGCCAACAACACCCTGATCGGCCAGGGCCTGCGCTACTGCACGGGCAAGACACAGCACCAAGGCGTTGCCTCACACGCCAACACCCGCTGGATCGATGTTTCCTACGCCTGCCAGGGCGACTCGACCGACGTGTCCTACGGCAGCTGGGTGCCTGCGCAACTGCGGCAGGACTTCTGCACGCTGTATGACGCCTGCACATCACTGATGCCGTGGCCGGAACCCAGCCTGCCCGGCATCCTTGGCAACGGCTTCTACTCAGACTGACAGCCGATAGCCGCCGCACCGTCTCCGGCGATGACCGCACCGTCGCTGGGGACATCCTCATGGCTCATCCAAGGGATGCCTGCAGCCGCTGATCAGCGCGGGGGCAGGCGCAGCGAGAAGTGCCCATCGCGGACACGCACGGCCAGCGCGGTTTCCCGCCATTCCACAGGCAGGGCGAGCGCCGTGTGTGGCGTGGGGATGCGTGTGATCGCGTCGAACGTCCAGTGTTCCTCATAGGCTTCGCAGCGAAGCGAACCGTCATCGCCGGCCTCGATCACATCGATCCAGGCACCACTGCGGGCCTTGCCGCTGCCGCCCGTCGCACGGCGGCCAATGGCCTGCCAACACCCCTGCCAGTGGACGAGCCATACGCCCTCGATGGGACGCAGATCCCCATCAAGCACGCTGCCCGCCACCGCCACGCACCGTCCGGACGGGCTGGTGATCACCGTTTCCAGATCGCAGGCGTGACGGTCACTGGGCTCGCCATCAAGACAGAGCGCGTACGGGCAGATGCGCGCGAACAGCGTCGGATGCGCGGTCAGGCGCAGATCGTCGGGCAGCAGCGGTATGGCCTGCAGCACCCGGGCATCCGGCAGGACATGCCGCAATGCCTGCGGCAACCCGGCGGCCAGCGCGGGATGCTCCGGTTCCAGCCATAGACCCCGGCAGGGCCGCAGCGTGGTCGATCGACAGGGGATATCCCGCAACCACATTGCGGCTTCGGCATCCCCGCCAAGCTGCCGGCGCTCGTGCAGTTCCTGCCAGAACAGGCTGGGAACAATCGCCTGCAGGTGCATCACCCGCTTGTCCGCTTCGTCGTAGACGATCACCGCTTCGCTGCGATCAACATAGCCACTGGCCACACGCAGCCCGCTTCCCGCCAGCGTCTGCCACTCGCCACTGGCGTCGTGGCGGCCTCCAGTGGATACGCCCTCGACAATGGCTCCATCGCGCAGCATCTGGGTGCTGTAGGCCGGACCCCCCATGCCCAGTTCGCCCCAATCCAACAGGACATCATGCGTGGGCGGCCGGGTAGCAAAGGGCAGCGTCGCCCGCGAGCGCAGCAGTGCGCCGCCTACGGTATCGCCGACCAGATCAAGGCGCTGCAGCACACCACCCACTGCAAGGCACGCGGCCAGGGCGACAACCACGCCCAGCGGCGACCACCAGGCCACGCAGATGGCGACCAGGACCAGGAACGGCAGCCACTGGGTGAAACGGCGGAGGGCGATTCGATCAACGGTCATGCGGGCATGGTGACTGCGATTGCGCACCATTCAAACCTTCAACGCGGTGCCAGGCAATGGGGGTCGAACCGGCATTGCCGCTAGACTTTCCCTGATGATGGAACCGATGACTGCCGTGAACCGCCGGAATCTGCTGCTGGACGTACTACCGCGATGGAGAGCACTGGCCAAGGATCCGGGAGTACCGCGCCGCATGCTTCGCCTGCCGGACTGGCAGGCAGACTGGAACGCGGGCATGGCCCTGCTTGCGCGTCATGCGCGCAATGGCGGTGACCCTGCGGAGGAACCGCTGCAGGGGCATGCGGCGCTGGAACATGCGTACGGCTGGGAAGCGGTTGCCCAGACCGGCAGCAACCTGCTGCTGAAAGGCATCGACCGTGGATTCGCCCCCACGGCATTGCAGCAGATGCATGCCGACGTTGCAGAACTCTGGCTCGAGCATGCACGTTTGCTGGCCATTGCCCGGAACAGCCTGCAACAGCAGGGCCACGACATCGCGCTGGCCGCGCCGTTGCAACCGCGCACAACGCAGCACTACGAGTACGCCCTGCAGCTGTTGTCACTGGGCGTGCTGCTGGATGCGCAGGACCGTCTTCCAGCGTTGGTGGAGAAGGTGCTCTGCTTCGACACCGACCGCGTGCTGGACTACCTCAGCGCACCGGCACTGGGCCTTGCCGAAGCCAGCGATGCGATATTCCATCCGCGCCCGTTCGCCGAGCTGTTCGCGCCGTTGCGCGACGGTGAAGCGTTCGTTCCATCCCTGCTGACCGGCTACCTGCAGGTGCACTACCGTGACTTCTTTCTACTGTCGCCCCAGGCTCAGAAGCGGACCCGACGGCTGACCGGACCGCATGCATGGGGTTACTGGGCGCTGGAGGTAGCAGCGCTGGTGGTGCTGTATGGCGGCGACGATGCAGCGCTGCGCACCTGCCCGCACTATCCTTCCGACCTGGTGGACTTCGCCCGGCCGCAAGCGGGCGCATAAGCCACTCGAGCTATGGTTCGAAGGGGCCACAGCCCAACACTGAGAAGGAGATTGCGGCGCTGCTGCCACACGCTCGAGCTGGGTGTGGTGCATCGAGTACGCCGCGTCTGCCGGGGGTGAATACCCTGGAGACATGGAGCGGGCGATGGGAATCGAACCCAAATCCACCTAACCGACTGTCCCATAAGAAAATCCCCGGAACATTCGACTAAAAAAACGATACCTCAAACGATACCTGGAAGCCTAACAGGCTTGCAGAAGGGCCAGCAAGCAGCGGGGCAATGCGTCCCACTTGCTCCCACTGCTGGGGATGGCTCGGGTGCGCATTGCCCCGTCGGCAAACCAAGCTCCAGCAAAAGACAAGGCCGCCAAACGGCGGCCTTGTTGATCAACCCTTGGGAGGATTTGGGTCGTTCCCGTAACTGTCCTTGTCCCGGATAAGGCCCTGACGGTCGTGGATCACCACTTCGCTGCGCTGGTTGATGGCGATCTCACGCGCATGCTGCCTTGCCTCTTCCTGGGTCCGGTGGTGAGAGGTATCGCGCGAGTTGCCTTCGCCACGCACCGCCCAGCCATCCGGCCGCTTCACCACGTGCTGATTCTTGCCCATTTCGACCTCGACAATGGTTTTGGGCGACGACCGCCCAAACCCATGATCTTGTGTAAAAATTACAAAATCAACACCAGATATAGTTAATTCACAAAGAAACACGCCAATTCACTCCGCAGCCGCGGATGTCGCAAACGCGTCTCAATTCACGCCGAGAGGAAAGCCTTCAAAGCTCGCGGGTAAGCCAGACCGAACGGCGTCTCGTGTCGGCAATTCGGGGCGTTTGGCTCAGCGCCTGCGGCAAGGAGCGTCGCACACGTGGCGGCAGGGTCACGCCGTTCCCACGCATCCAGAAACCTAGTGGCGTGAACGGACGTCCAGGGGCGCCCATCGGCCAGCGCGGCCAGAGCCGCCGCGGCGGGTCCGGAAGACCCAAAGTGATCTGAGCGTGCTGCCAAGTGAAGCGGGGTCTGGGCATGGCGATCACGTGCATTCGGGGAAGCACCGGCCAGCAACAGCGCGGACACTGCCTCAACGTTTCCCAGATGGGCGGCGAAGTGGAGCGGTGTCTGACCGTGGCGATCGCGCGGATCAGGAAAGATGGTCGCGGCCAGTGCAGCGTTGAGCGCGGCAACATCGCCCATGACCACGGCCTCGTGTAATGGCGTCCAAGTCATGATTGCCCTGCCCTTCGAGTGGCAGCCCTCGCCTCCAAATGGGCGATGCCTTTCTCGCGCAGGGCATTTCGTCGGGTCGGTTGTAGCAACAGCTGCTCGCTCACAACCAACAATCCTCCGACAACTTCTGCCGGATCCCAACTGTCCACCCCGGCAGCGATTACCAGACCACCCAGTTCGATCTTCCGGTGGGCATCGGCACGGCGATCCGCTTCGCGTTGCTTCAGTTCTGCACGCCGGCGCTTGCGTTGCTCTTCGCGTTCGACGAGCAGCAGCTTGGCTTGCTCCTTGGCCAGCGCTCCGACCATCCGCTCCAACTTCAGCTTCTGCTTTTCAACGTTTCCCACAGCACGCTTGCTCTTGCTTCGTTGATCCATGCAACCAGAAATGGCGCGGAGCGCAAGGGGGGGCCTGCCCCATCATGGATGCGAGCGGTTAGCGAGCATCGCTTTTGCTCTTGGCTAAAAAGTTGACAGTTCTGACGTGCATGTAACCCTGAGAAGGGGGCCCGGCGAGCGGCAGCGAGCGGCCCGGTTCTATGCAGTTGGCAGGGGGCGATTTCGCCCCCAACAACCCAGCAATAGCGCACTTATGGTTTTGCTTCGCAAAACCGTGCGGTCAGGGCTTCGCCCCGACACCCGAACGCCACGCCTTGCGCGTCGCCTTCTCCCCAATCCTCGCCCCCATAGGGGGCTGCGGTGCATCGGAGCTTTGGGCAGTGGCGATCTACAGCGTTCAAGTGAAAAGTCTCAGCCGAGGGAAGGGCGACAGCGCGACCGCTGCCGCCGCTTACCGGGCTGGTCTCGACCTGGACGATCCCAGCGGTGCACGCCACAGCTACAGCCGCAAAACCGGCGTGCTTTCCGTGGACATGCTGGCCCCCACTAAGGCGCCGGCGTGGGCACTGGATCCGCACCAACTCTGGTCCAAGGTTGAAGAACACGAGACGCGGAAGAACGCGCGTGTCGCGCGCGAGATGCTGATGGCCCTGCCCCACGAACTTACGCCCGAACAACGCCGGGCGCTGGCTCGGGACGTCGGCCAACTGTTGGTGGAACGTTACAGCGTGGCTGTGCAGATCGGTCTCCACGCCCCGGACAAGGGAGGCGATGAGCGGAACTACCACGCGCACATTCTCATGACCCCTCGCCAAGTGGGCTCAACCGGGTTTGGCGACAGCGCGGCCAAGGTCCTGGATGAGTTCAAGGCAGGTGCTCAGGAGCTGAAAGCACTACGGGCCTTGATCGGTGAGCGCATCAACGATGCCCTGAGCGCTGCCAGCCAATCGGCACGCGTGGACCACCGCAGCCTGCGCGACCAGCAAGGCAGCGCCATCGAAGCGGGCGATTTCTGCGCCGCCGCCAAGCTGGACCGCCAGCCCTCCAGGCACGAAGGCAAGGCGGTCACCCAAGCCCGCCGAAGGGGCGAGCGCCTCCCTCGAGCAAAACGCAACGATCGCTTGAAGACGGCGGGGGAGCGGCGATTCAACCAGCACTCCCGTCGCTTCGAGGAAATCAAAGCCAAGGCCGCTGCCGAAGGCCGATTGGCAACCGTGGACGAACAAGCCCTGCATGCCCGCGCACTGGTAGAACGCCGCAAGGCAGGGGCTCAGCGGTTGCAGGCTGCGACCGACGCCCTTCTCGTTCCCACCCCACCCAAAGCCAAGACGGGCGTTCCGGCACGTGAGGTCCGTCGCGCTTCCCTCCAACCCGGATCCTCAGTGCCCAAAAGGACCACTCGGGTGATCGGTCACCGGGGGAAAGAGGCAGCGGCCAAACTGCCTCCGCAGGTCCACACCCGGGTCACCGGTAACGGAACGAGGGAAAGCGAACAAGCGGCCCACCTGGCCAACCTGTGGCTGGCTCAGGTGGAAAAAGACGTGGCCGATCTGATCCGGCGTGCCCTGGCTTGGGCTCAGAACCATGCCGATCCCCTGCCCCGCTCGCTGGCCCGGGACTACCTCTCTGCCGAGGGAGAAGCCCAGTTGACCCTCGTCGTACGAACCCAAGCGGCGGCCGACCTCAAACAGGCCCGACGGGCCAGACACGACGCCCGCTACTACCGCGATCAAGGCGAAGCGGGATTGAAGGGCAAAGACAGGCTCGCCCAGCGCTTGGGCTGGACGCCCAGGACCCTGCGGGACCTGCAAGACGCGGTGAAACTGACCGAAGAGCAGGCGGTCTACGCCAAGCAAGCCGAGCACTTGGCGATCACCGCTCAGGAAAAGGCAACCCAAGAAGCAGAGCACCAGCGCCAGCGCCTCCTCCAAGCCTTCCAGAAAGCACATCCCACGGAGGACTTCCGGTTCCCGGACCAGTGGCCGCCTGTGGCGCGGTCGCCCGCAACAGAGCAGTCACCAAGCAAGCAGCCTGGGGCGGACACCGGCATTCTGCCTCCGCGGTGGAAGCCCCCGCACCTTCGACGGCCGGGACCGCGCTAAGAACGCAAATGCGCGTCCTGTCAGGGTGCGATGCTGTCGCCGGTGTATCCCTTGATGAGGCCCAACACCTCTTTTTGCTGCTCAACGGGCAGTCTGGCCACCAACAAAATGACTTCCGCCAACACATCCGAGCTCGCGTGGAAGTAGGCCGGCGGCACGCCAAGCGCCTTGCTTAGGGCCTCCAAGGTTTCGCCGTCGGGCTCTCGCTCCCCACGTTCGTAGCGGGACAGGCGTGAAGAAGCCGATTTCTCATTCATGCCGATCAACGCCCCCAGTTCGACCTGCGACAACCCGGCAGCCTGACGCGCTGCACGGAGGCGAAGGCCGAAGACAGAGATTGCGGGCAACGGAGCGGGCATGGGGGACGGGCAATGGATCAGCTCCTTAGTCTGCACGGACTGGCATGATAAGGCACGCATCTGCCAAAATGGCAGATGCCGCCATCCGGTGGACTGCCAAGGAATTGATCATGAAGCCCGTTCGCACCGTGCTCGCATCGCTTGTTGCCGCGTTGAGCCTTTCTGGATGCAGCAGCAACCAGCCGTCCGTCGAAGAAGCCCAAACTGCCATCGGGGCCACCTTCACTCAGGTTTCCAGTGGATCCATGACCGTGATCGGCTATCGGGACTTCACGCTTTCAAACTGCCGAAACGCCGCCCCCTCTGAGGGGGTCGTTTGTGACCTTGGAGGAGAGGTGGTCCTCAATGTGTCAGGCGCCGAACTGGTGCGCCCGATCGTGGAGCCCGTTCGTTTCAGCAAGTCCCATGGCACTTGGACCGCCCACAGGCCCTGACTATGAGCTCTTACGCGAACGTGGGCTGCGCGTCTGTTCTTCTCGGAGGGGCCGGTCTCGTCTTCGTCGGTGGCGGCTTGGAGATGCTCCAGAACGGAAGCTCATTTGGGTGGCTGGCGGTCTTGGGAGGCATTGGCACCTGGCTGGTGCTGGCCTTCCTCTTCTAGATCACCCAGCGGGCCAACCGTCGACGGGCGTGGATCAACCGCCAGCCGTTCCCCCACTACGCAGAACAGGGCCTCCCCCGTGGGGGCTTCTGGCGGGGCTTCCTCTGGACCTGGGCCGGGGTCATCGCTGTCCACATGCTAGTGTTCCTGATCAGCGGCTTCGCCGAACTGCTGCCCAATCCCGAGCAGGTGCGCGGGTGGATGGCACTGGCCGGGCTCGCACTGGTGCCTGCGCACGTGGTGCTGCCCATGTTGGGCGGCATCGCCTATAGCCTCATCCACTCTACCTCCGTCCGCTAACTCACCGCTCAACGCTAGAATCCGGCCAAACCCCGGCCACTGAGGCAAGGCATGTCTATTGCACCCGCGCCCCCCGTCTTCCCTGATCTTCCCGAAGACAACTATGGAGTCCATGTGGATGGTGATATGGACGCAAAGCGGCTTCAATACTTAGTCGCCCAAGTTGGAGAGGCCAAGGTCAGGAAAAGCGCCGAAAAGAGCAAGTTCAAGCCAATATTTGTTTCAACGCTGCTGAAGCGATTCCAAATTCGCGTGCCGACGCACATATACGCACGAATCAACATCCCTTTCCACAGAGTTTATGTCCTTGTCGTGCCAGCCGAGGCCAAGCTCAAGGTTGGACAATCTGGATACTGGACTCAGCGTGCCTATGCTTTTTCCAGGGGAAAACTGGAGGAACTGGACCTCGGTCGCAGCGTAGGAATAAGTTTCAGCGGGGAAAGGGCGATAGCCCTTGCAGCTGAACAAGCAGTGCTTTCGGAATTTTCCGCGTATAAAGTTCCACCTCCGAACTACGTAGCCTATGGAAGCGGAGGGCATAAAGAATGGCTTTCCTTGGACGCATATGACGCTGTCATAGATCAGATCCGCGCGTTTGAAGCCGACCAACCTCGCCCCATTCTTACGCTTCGGGACGCCCTCTTGTTCGACAGCCTCCTGTGGAGCAACGACACAAACTTACCCATCCGCCCAACTTCCATTCCTAAAGGGTCATAGGAGGCAACAAATCCAAAATGCGGCCTAACCCCGCTAAAAATAGCCTCGGTTACAGCACTTCCCTGCATCTGGAGGCCTTTAGCCTATGAGTGCGCATCCGCGCAAACGGAGGTTAAGAGTGGAGAGCAACAGAAGGAAGGCGTTGTCGATTGCCCTACAGGTTAAGGGCATGGTGTTCCTAGCACCCGCATGTTTGGAAATTTGGCAGGGAGTGATGCTTCCAATGGACGCAATCACTGCATCGCTACTGATGCTTGCAGGTATCTTGATGGGGAAGAACGGAACCGCCAGCTAAAAAAACGCCCCCGGCTTGACAAAAGCCGAGGGCGTTTTACTTTGAGTTCACGGCCCCCGAGTTTGACCGACTCGGAGGCGAGCAAGGTAGTGACAGCTACGACATGCCCAGGCACTGGCCCCTCAAGGCCACTCTAGCAAGCCTCGGATGGACCGCAAGCCTCCCTCTCTTCCTCTCCTCCCCGTCTGTCAGCCCAAAGGCCGTTGGTAGCCGTATCACGGTGCCGGTGGAGTGACCGGCGGTGCACAACGCAATCCTGGGAGCCCAGTGCGGGCTTGGACTGACCATCACCAGCGTGCACCGGTTTTAAAGCGAGGGGACACAGGGCGCGGTATGGCCTGGCAACTCGCGCCAGCCAGGTAACGCAGATGTCGATGGTAACTGGGGAGTACTCAATCTGGCCCCAGCAGCGTCTCCCATTCGCGGTCCCGTTACCAATGGTTCGTTGCTAGGAGAAGCCCCAGGAAAAACGCGCCTGGGCACGGGAAAAGTAAAGCAACACCGGAGAGACGCCCTCGCATGGGGGTGACAGGACCCGGACCCGGCGCGACTGATCGCGTGAACCTGTCGAAGCGGTGCAGATTAGGGAATCACCGCGCCCTGAAGTGCTGGGGGTCGCCGCCACGGGACCGACGCACGGGCCAAGTCACCCCACCGCTTTAGTCAGCGGGGTATGGGGAGACTTTGCCCTTCGGCTGGAGGGGACACGGAGGGGACCCGACAGCCGAAGGGCAAAGCAGGGGGGGGCTTTGGCAAAGCTATTGGGGTTTAAGGAAAAGCTTGTGCACGCTTTTCCCGTTTTCGAAAAGCAGATCGGGCGAAATTTTTTTCCCAAGTTCCGCTTTCACCCGCCCGCCCCTTGAACCATGCAGCTCGGCTGAGCGTGCGCTGCGATCGCTTTCGTGGGGAAGCACACCACTCACAACCATCCAAGACGGTGACAACTGTAACGAACGGCAGTGCACGCTCAGGCGCTGGACTTCACTCGCCTGGAACGCGCCGTGACACTGCACTACATTCCTTCTCCCCTGATCCGATCAGCGGGCGAAGCACAGATCTGGGGCACCCACGGCGTCGTGGTTTCGCAACCCCAACCACTGCGCTCCGAAGCATTTGAGCTGCGGCAGGCTTACGAGCCCAAGCTCCTGGAGCCGGACCTTCACCCGCTCCTGCTGCTTTCGTCACGACTGAATCGGGTTCACTCCCAAGCTTACAACGGGGACTTCCTGCTGCCCGTCAGCGCCGGCGAAAAAGCCCACAAGGCAATCGCGCCCCTGAGCCCAGCGGATCTGCGCACAACCGACGCCTTGATCGCCTCACTGGCGTCCGCAGCAGGTCTACAGGCACCTTCGCTTCGATCAGATCGTGCCTGGGTGGCAGGACGAGGCCCCAAGGAGGCGGTGCTCGTGCTGCCACCGGTCGCGGTCGTCAATCCGCTACTCGCCAATCTCCTGGCCACCCTCTCCCAGCACCAATCCAACTGCAGCGAGCACCTCGACGAGGCGCTGGCGCATCAGCTGCTGACGATCCACCCTTTGGCCGATGGAAACGGACGGATCACACGTTCCTTGCTGATCAAGCTCGCCGCTCGCAAACGCAGTTTGTTCCCGCTCTACATTTGCTGGCTGCTGATGTTTGACAAGTTGGCAACCGTTGCTTCGTGGAACGACGCCTCCCTCACCGGGCAGCACACGCCCGAGCCCGCAAGGATGCAGCGGTGGTTGGCAGCGGCGCGCGCCCTAGTCTCCGTGTGGCAAGAAGCACGAAGAGAACTGGACGTCAGGGCAACTGACGCCCTGCTGTTCACAGGAGCCGTGACCGAAGACGCCGTGCGGGCCGTCAGCGAGAACTGTTCCCCACCGCTTGCCCGGCGAATTGCCTCGACCTACGCCGCATCCCCCCTCCCCTCCAAAACAGACCTCGAAGAAGCCATTCAAACATGCATTGGAACGTGCAAGAAGCTCGCATCGCCCGCTTTGAAGCCCCCAAGGACTGATGGTGATTCATGAAGAACAAACCGACGTTAACTCCCGAAGACATCTCCACATCGCAGAACCTCAAACGCCAGATCCGCGACATCCTTCGCATCTCACTGATCGTGGGCGGGTCATTGCTCGCAGCCCAATCAGGCATGGCCGACACCACCAACGACCGAGGAACGACCAACCTTCCCCCCGTTGATGCGATACCGCCTCCCTACGTCCCCCCCTACACCCCCCCCATGGATCCTCCTTCGGTTCCCGGAATTGGGGGCTACGATCCAGGCGAGGGAGGTGGTGGTGGGGGCAGTTCCTCCCCCCCCTCGGCAGACACTTGGAAACAGCGGGTTTGCGCAGAACACATTGCCAGGAAGCCCGCCTCCTGCCCTGCACGCATCCCGTTCCCGTCGGGGGCCAGCTACGCGAAAGATCGCTTGCCTGGCGCTTCTTGGGGGGCAAAGTCTACTGTCCTGATGGCGATTTCCTTCAGCGAAGGCCGAACTCACGGGTTTGGTCGAACCGTGCCGCCTGATCCGAACGCTCAGGCTTCCATGAAGGACGCCCTGGAACGCCAAACCCAGAATTACGCCAACCTGACAAAGGACTTCAACAGCGCAACCGGGGAGTTTCGCTACGCGGTTATGCATGCATGCGAACAGCAGCTTCAAGCATCAAGCGCGACCAGGGCGGGCATAAACATCACCATTCCTGAGTCATACTGTCTCGGCATCCTTAAGGCGATAGACGATGAGGTGGGGGCACCAGGCCTCGTCGAGACCTTCGTAGAATGGGCACGTCGCTACGGCGTGCCCGTGGAGGAGTACATCACCCCGCAAGGGGCAGGTGCGGTTGAGCTGGAGAAATCCCTGAAAGAGAAATGGAAATTTGTTTCTGAAGATGCCCAGTGCTCAACATGGTGGACGCAACTGGACCAACAGCAATGTTCAATTCCTTGACAGGTGAGCGCATGAAAAACTTCGCAATCGTGGCCATGCTTGCCTGCGCACTTTCCGCTTGCGCGGATAAGTCCCCCCCCGCAGCGGACGTTCAAACGACCGAACAGAAAGCCCAGCGGGACGACCATACACCCAAAAGCGAGACCCCACGCCCCACGCCATCCTCCAACGCCGGCGCAAACGCAGCCGAGCGCTCTGCCGAAGTTCAGCAGAGGCTGTGCCCTGCGGTGGATCCGTCCTGTGCGAGCGCCGGCCCGCTGAGCGCTCGCTCTCCGGCCGAGGCCCAGTGGTTGATTCAGCATGGCTATCCCTCCGAACAGGAAAACGCCAAGTTGCATGCCGCCAGCCTGCAGTCCCTCCAAGAGATGGCAGCGTCTGGCAACAGACCGGCCGCCGTTGTCTACGCGGAGAGAATTGCCCTGGAGGCCGGGAAGTTCACGGAAGGCTCCGTGCTTCTCTATGAGCAAGCCAAGTCAGGCAATTTGTTCGCTTACTATGGGCTATCCAAGATCTACTACGACGACCCCAGCCATGGCTCCTTGGTGGACAGCGCCGCGTATCTCAAGGTCGCCTACTTACTGGGTGACTCAAGGGCGTCGGAACTGCTGGATCGTCCGAAACTTGGCACCGCTGAACTGTTGTCAGCAGACAAGCGAGCGGCAGGGCTGCTAGAGACGTTCTCAGGCGGCGTGGAACGCTCTCCTCGCCCGCTGGAGTAAGCATGGGCTTGTAGAGCGGTAACCGCTCTGCTCACCGCCAACGCCAGCAAGTGAGTAGAAGCTCCAGTGCAGCTTCGGGAAGGCCCCCACTCACCTGGGGGCCTTTTTCTTTCCTCCGCGCCGACCAACTTCCCGCAGCTTCTGCTCGGCCGAGCGCAACGCCAAGTCAAACTGCCCCGGTTGATAGCGCGGCAACACAACCGGCGGCGAGAACTTGCCCAACGTCGCCACGCGGTCCGGCAGAGTGGAGCGGTGAATGTAGTGCTTCTCCAAAACCGTCTGCCCCGCAGCATGGCCGGTGACCGCGCCTATGGCCGCTGCCGACGCACCCGCGGCGTCGAGGCGATCGGCCAAGGTGTGGCGAAAACCGTGAAAGCCCTGCCCCTTTTCCTCGACGCCTTGCCGCTTGATGTAGGTGGAGAACTGGCGCGACAGCTGCCTGCCAAATCCCAGACCGGTGCTGTTCGGTAGATTGGGGAACAACTGCACATGGCCTGCGGCCTTGGCCTCCTGCACGTAGTCCAGGAACCCGGCCTCCAGCACGGGTTGCGCCAAGGGAATAAAACGGCGCGAATGCTTGCCCTTGATCCGTTGGCCCCTGGCCACCACCCGGACGTAGAATCCGGGAACGCCATCGACCGTTGCGATGTCATCCACTTGCAACTGAGCCACTTCGTTGACCCGTGCACCGCTGTAGAGCCCGAGCATCGGACCAAACCACCGATGCGGATACTTCGACGCCCAGGGAACAAACGCGCTTCCAAAAATGGCGCCCAACTCGCTGTCGGTGAAGGGAGATCCCCTGTCTTCTTCGTCCGGGGTCGCCACCGCTCGAACGCCTGCCAATGGATTGACCTCCACTCGCTTGGCCTCGACCAAGGAGATAAAGAACACCGACAGACGCTGGCGGTGCTTTTTGATGGTCCAGGCGGCCGGCTCGGGCTCATCGTTGGTCTTTGCCAGGGCCATCACCTCCAGCACCGGCATTCCTCGGTAAGCAGGCCGCTTGGATGCATTCGAAGGCCACCATCGAATTGCGCTGAAGAACTCGCGCACGTGATCTTGCGAAAGCTCGGACACAGGCAGATCTTCCCCTACCACGCCAGCAAACAACCGCAACGTGTGACGGCTCTCCAGAACCGTCTTTGGCTGCAACTTCGCGTTGGTCAAATCCGTCAGGTGGTTTTCGATGGCCTTAGACAGTGACAGTCCAACCGAACGACCTGTCGCCTCCCTCTTCGCATGCGCCTCCTGCTGCTTGAGCAGAAAATGCTCAGGAAGCAGGCCGATGCTTTCTACTGGATCGGCGCTGGCCATCTTTTCGAGGGTCTCGCGCCAGAACGCCATGTCTTCCGGCGTTTTGATCTCCACCTCAGTCACGCCCGCGCCGTTGGGGAACGTGATCCCTTTCAAGATCAGCTGCTGAACACCATTCCGCCGCACCCTGCGTAACACCTCGTCGATGTCCACCGCCTGCCCCTGTCTCAATGCTTGGAATGCCTGAGAGAGTGCCATGCCCATGCGGGCAGCGACCAGCCTGGCCACGTCTCCGAAGGGAGCGTGCAACGGACGAACGAGGAAGCGCGAGCCAACCAATGCTCGCAAGTCTTTCGGGACGAGAAAACGGGCATAGACCCCGCTTGGTCTGGCCAAAAGCAATGGCTTTGGCATGTTTGGCGATACCTCAAACGATACCCAGGAAGGTCGTTTGAGAGGCCGTTATCCAATCCAAAAACCCTCGCGCCTCCAGACACTTAGCGCGGATCTCGGTCTTGATTGGAGCGGGCGATGGGAATCGAACCCACGTCAGTAGCTTGGGAAGCTACAGCTCTACCATTGAGCTACGCCCGCGTTGCGGTGGAAAGTCTATGCGCTGGGGCCGGTGTTGCGCAATGGTGCCCCCGCATCAGAGCGGGGCCGGATCCCCTTCGTTCCCGAAAGGGATCCGGCCCCGCCTGGTTTCTGCTTAGAAGCTGCCGCTGAAGTTGGCGAACAGCGTCGCGTCCTGGGCACGCTTCTGCCCGGCCGAAGCGCTCAGGCCGAAGTTGCTCTGCAGGCCGAACAGCTCGGTACGGGCACCCAGCACCACGGTGGCGTAGTTCTTGTCGAAGTTCAGGCCCGGCACGCGATAGCTGCCCAGTTCCGGCAGGGTCTGCAGCCATGCGCTGGCCTGCTTGGTGTCTTCGAACTCGTGGTCGTAGGTCACCTGCGCGTACGGCTTGACGGTGCCGCCATCGAAGCGGGCCTGCCAGCCGATGCGGCCGACGGTCGAATCGACGTTCTGGCGGTCGTAGCCCAGTGCGGTGGCCAGGGTGCCGGCCGCAGCGCTTTCGGTGTAGCCATCGATCTTCACCTTCTGCCAGATCACCGAAGCAATCGGGCCGTGGCGGAAACCGCCTTCGGTGCCGAACTCGTAGCCGGCGTTCAGCGCGGCGGTCAGGTTGCTGCCGTCCGGCGAACCGCCGTGCTCACGAGTGGCCGGGCCCAGCTGGACCTTGCGGTTCACGTCATAGGACAGCCAGGTGTAGCTGACCTGGCCATTGATCCAGATGCGGTCACCATACCAGCCGGCGAACAGACCGGCAGTGGTGTCCTTCTGGGTGAAGTCGCCACGGCTGTTGCCGAAGTCTGCGTTGAGGCGGCCGAAGCCGGCGAAGCCGCCGAACACCATGCCGTCGCGTGCCCAGTCGATACCGAACAGGCCGGCGGGCGCCAGGCCGTCGTACAGGTCGGCATGGTCATAACGCTGCAGGTCACCGCGCACGCCGCCCCACCAGGACAGGCCATCGGCCGGGCGACCACCCAGGTGCATGCTGACCTGGTCGGCACGCGAACGGCCGATGGTCTGGGCCGAGTGGCTCAGCACCTGCTGCAGACGCGGGCCTTCCAGCACCGAGACAGCATACTGGCCCAGCAGCTGATGGCCGGCGGTGGTCGGATGCACGCCGTCGGCGAACAGGTAGGTGTTGGCTGCATCCGGGCTGACGTAACTGGTCGGGTTGCAGCCGATGATGCTGGCGGTGGAGTTGTTCGGATCGATCCTGCAGGCGGTGCTGGTGACGTTGGTGAAGCCGTACATGCCCGGATTGGCAGTCACTTCGCGCAGGATGCTGAAGGTATCGAGCGGAATGAACTCGATGCCTGCCTGCTTCAGGCCACCGTACAGCGCCTTGTTGTAGCCGGCCGACAGTGCGGTGGCGGCGGCGGCATTGGGGCCGCGGAACTGCGGGGTGATGCCCACATCCGGCAGGTTCGGTACCAGCACGTACTGGGCACCAGCCTGCTTCAGCGCACCTACCAGCGCGATCTGGTCGGTGACCGCTGCGCCGATGATGCCCTGCACCTGGGCCTGCGACGCGCCACCTGCCGCCGCACGGGTGGCCGCAAACAGATCATTGGCGCCTCCCCATACGGTGTACAGGGCGTTGCCGTCAGCCTTGCCACCGTTCGCGGCAAGGTAGCGGGTTGCTTGCGACTTCAGCGACGGAATCACGCCCAGGCCACCGGCCTCGTCCACCGATACCCGGGCACCGCCCACGGCGTAGTTGTCGCCACTCTGGCCGTTGCCGTTGGCACCCCCGTTGAGGCCGTAGTAGTTGGCGACCTGCTGTGCCCACACCCAACCCGGGTTGGTGGTGAACTGGCCGGTGACCGGCTGCACGCCCGGATCGAGCAGCGGCCGGAAATAGCCGGCGTCGGTGAGGCTGTCGCCGAAGAACACGGCCTTGGAATACGGACTTTCGCCTGCCATGGCCGGCAGCGCGGCGAGTGCGATCGCAGCCGCCATCAGGGAGCGGATCGGGTGTTTGCTGAGCTGCATCTAGGAACTCCTGTGGGGTAAATAGGTTGGAATCCGGCACACGTACGCCGGCGCACGGTCAATGGTTTCACCGGGCCGCCGTTTGCTCACGCTGCGCCGCCGCATGGATTGTCGCCTGAGCACGCCGAAGCCTGCTGTGCTGGAGCTGGCGCCCCGATCAAATTGCAAACGTTCCGATCACGAAGGGCTATAAGCGACAATGCAGGAATGAACATCCAGCTCAACGGCGAACCCCGCACCCTGCCCGCCTCGGCGACCCTTCACGACCTGCTCGAGGCCGAGCAGCTGCTGCAGCGCCGGGTGGCAGTGGAGGTCAACGGCGAGATCGTCAGCCGCAGCCGCCATCGCGAGCATGTCCTGGCTGAAGGCGACATTGTCGAGATCGTGCACGCGCTGGGTGGGGGCTGAGGCCTGTCCGGGTTTGCCGGCCAGCGGCCGGCACTACCCATGCCGATCCACGGCCGGCACGCCATTGCGTGATCCCATCTTCAGGCGGATAGGCGATAATCGCGCCATGAACGTTCATGTCTCCCCCGATTCGCTGGTGATCGCCGGCAAGACCTATGGCTCGCGGCTGCTCACCGGCACCGGCAAGTTCAAGGACCTGGAAGAAACCCGCCTGGCCACCGAGGCTGCTGGCGCCCAGATCGTCACCGTGGCCATCCGCCGCACCAACATCGGGCAGAACCGGGGCGAGCCGAACCTGCTGGACGTGCTGCCACCGGAGCGCTTCACCATCCTGCCCAACACCGCTGGCTGCTACACCGCCGAAGACGCGGTGCGTACCTGCCGCCTGGCCCGTGAGCTGCTGGACGGCCACAACCTGACCAAGCTGGAAGTGCTGGGCGACCAGAAGACCCTGTACCCGGACGTGGTGCAGACCCTCAAGGCCGCCGAGCAGCTGGTCAAGGACGGCTTCGAGGTGATGGTCTACACCTCCGACGACCCGATCCTGGCCAAGCGCCTGGAAGAGATCGGCTGCGCCGCAGTGATGCCGCTGGCCGCGCCGATCGGTTCGGGCCTGGGCATCCAGAACAAGTACAACCTGCTGCAGATCATCGAAGACGCCAAGGTGCCGATCATTGTTGATGCCGGCGTGGGCACCGCGTCGGATGCGGCGATCGCGATGGAACTGGGCTGCGACGGCGTGTTGATGAACACCGCCATTGCCGGTGCGCGCAACCCGGTGCTGATGGCCACTGCCATGCGCAAGGCAGTCGAGGCCGGCCGCGAGGCTTTCCTGGCCGGGCGCATCCCGCGCAAGCGCTACGCCAGCGCATCCTCTCCGGTGGACGGGCTGATCGGCTGATGACCAATCCTTTTGAAAGCGCCGGCTCCAAGGCCCCACCCAAGCCCTTCACCGTAAGCGAGGGCCGCCGCGAGGTGCGCAGCTTCGTGTTGCGCCAGGGACGTTTCACCCCCGCCCAGCAGCGCGCGTTCGACGAACGCTGGCCGCGCTTCGGCCTCGACTACACCGGCCAGCCGCGTGACCTGGATGCCACCTTCGGCCGCCCGGCACACAAGGTGCTGGAAATCGGCTTCGGCAACGGTGCCGCGCTGCGCTTCGCCGCCCAGCACGATCCGTCGCGCGACTACATCGGCATCGAAGTGCACGCCCCCGGCGTGGGCCGGTTGCTGAACGCGCTGGCTGAGGACAATGCCGACCACGTGCGCCTGTACCACCATGACGCGGTGGAAGTGCTGCAGAACGAGATCGCCGATGGCGCGCTCGATGAAGTGCGCATCTACTTCCCGGACCCGTGGCACAAGAAGCGCCACAACAAGCGCCGCCTGCTGCAGCCGGCATTTGCCGAGCTGCTGGTGCGCAAGCTGCGCCCGGGTGGCCGCCTGCACTGCGCCACCGACTGGGAAGACTACGCCGAGCAGATGTGGGACGTGCTTGACGCGACTGCCGGCCTGGTCAACCGCGCCGGCCCGCGTGGCAGCGTGCCGCGTCCGGACTGGCGCCCGCAGACCCACTTCGAGACCCGCGGCCAGAAACTCGGCCACGGCGTCTGGGACCTGCTGTACGACCGCACCTGACGATCGCCTGAGGACGCCGCGCCCCACATGGATACCGCGCTGACGCTGACCAACGACATGAAGCTCGTGCTCGGGCTGGTCGGCTTCACGATGGCGATGTTCCTGTTCGAGCGCATCCGCGCCGACGTGGTCGCGCTGGTGGTGCTGGTGGTACTCGGTGTCACCGGCCTGATCGCGCCGGAGGAGATCTTCGGCGGTTTCTCCGGTAACGCGGTGATGAGCATCATCGCCACCACCATCCTCGGTGCGGGCCTGGACCGCACCGGGGCGCTGAACCGGCTGGCCGCATGGCTGCTGCGGCGCGGCCACGGCGTCGAACAGCGGCTGCTGATGATGACCACCGCCATCGCCGGCCTGAACTCGTCCTTCATGCAGAACCCGTCGGTGATGGCCTTGTATCTGCCGGTCGCCTCGCGACTGGCAGCGCGCACCGGGCTGACGATGCAGCGCCTGCTGCTGCCGATCTCGGCGGCGATCGTGATGGGCGGTGCGCTGACCATGGTCGGCAATTCGCCGCTGATCCTGCTGAACGATCTGCTGGCCTCGGCCAACAACAACCTGCCTTCCGGCCTGGCCACCATCGAGCCGCTGCGCATGTTCGCGCCGCTGCCGATTGGCGTGGCACTGCTGATCGCCTCGCTGCTGTACTTCCGCTACTACGGCGACCGCAAGCTGATCGAGGAAGAAACCCTGGTCAACGACGGGGTCACCCCAGCACGCACCGAGAGCTATTTCGCCAAGACCTATGGCATCGAAGGCGATGTGTTCGAGCTGGTGGTCAGCGCGGAAAGTCCGCTGGTGGGCATGACCCTGGGCGAGGCCGAGAACCTGCACGACGCCCCGTTGCTGCTGGCCCTGAAAACCGGTAATGACACCCGCCTGGCGCCGCCGGCGGAGATGCGCATCTGGGTAGGCAGCGTGCTCGGTGCGATGGGCCCGCGCCAGCAGATCAACGATTTCGCGCAGAACCAGTTCCTGCGCATGTCTTCGCGCCTGAAGCACCTGGGTGACCTGTTCAACCCGAGCCGCGCCGGTATTTCCGAGGCGGTGGTACCGCCGACCTCGAACGTGATCGGCAAGAGCGCGGCCGACCTGCGCCTGCGCAAGGAGCGTGGCATCAGCCTGCTGGCGATCAACCGCGACAAGCAGGTGATCCGCGAGGACGTGCGCGACGTGCAGTTGCGTGCAGGCGACATGCTGGTCTTCCACAGCATCTGGACTGACCTGGCACAGGCGGCCAAGAGCCGCGACTTCGTGGTGGTGACCGACTATCCGACCGGCGAGCAGCGCCCGCACAAGTTCAAGATTGCGATGGCGATCTTCGCGCTGACCATCCTGATCGCGCTGACCAGCAAGCTGCCGGTGGCGCTGACGCTGATGACCGGCGTGGCCGGCATGCTGCTGACCGGCGTGCTGCGCATGGACGAGGCGTATGCCTCGATCAACTGGAAAACGGTGTTCATGATGGCCGGGCTGATCCCGCTCGGATGGGCGATGGACTCCAGTGGTGCGGCGGCATGGGTGGCCGGCCACACCATCGACAAGCTGCCCACCGGCATCCCGGTGTGGGTGCTGGAGGTGGCGCTGGCACTGCTGACCACGGCGTTCTCGCTGGTGATCAGCCATGTGGGCGCGACCATCGTGATGGTACCGATCGCGGTGAACCTGGCACTGGCGGCGGGCGGCAACCCGACCGCGTTCGCGCTGATCGTGGCGCTGTCGGCGTCCAACAACCTGATGACGGCCTCCAACCCGGTGATTTCGATGATCACCGGCCCGGCCAATTACACCCCGCGCGAGATGTGGCGGGTCGGCGGACCGTTGTCGCTGATCTACACCTGCGTGGTGGTGTTGATGATCAACCTGATGTTCTGAGGGTTGGGTTTGTTGGCAGGGCTGCGCCCTGCACCCGCAGAAGCCGAAGCAACAGCAACAGCAACAGCAACAGCGTGCATTCCGTGGGATGGCGGGGTGGGTCCACGCCATGCGTGGAGCCTTTGTAGAATCGAGCCGTGCTCGACTGCTTCCGGCCTCAGGCCAGATAGACCTGCCCATCGCGGATATCGACCGGCACCGCACGCAGGCGGTCGCCCTTGCACGGGCCGGCAATGCAGTCGCCGCTGTCCAGCGTGAACGAGGCGCCATGCGCGGCGCACACCAGGTGGCCCTCGCGGCTCTTCAGGAACTGGCCCGGGGCCCAGTCCAGGCGACGGCCGGCGTGCGGGCAGATGTTCAGGAATGCGCGCACCTGCGCGCCGTCGCGGTACAGCACCAGCGATTCGGCATCGCCATCGATCACCGCTTCGACCTCGGCAAACGCGCCATCGGCAATGGCATCAAGGGCGATCAGGGCAGCAGCGATAGTCATGGCGAAAGCTCGGACGGTAAACCGGAATTGTCGCATGCCTGCTCAGGTGACTGGCTGCGACATGAACACAAGTCATTGATCCGTAATAAGCACAGGCTATATTTAACGAGTTTTTCACTCAATGACAGTGGCGCCTCCCGATACTCTGGTTTCGCTGATCCCAGCCTATCGAGCCGCCATGTTCAATCGCGCATCCGCCTTCAACCAGTTCCGCACCCTGTTCGCGCCGCGCAAGCCGCGCCATCCGCTGGTGCGCGTTGCCGTGGGCCTGCTCGGCCTGGCGATCCTGGCCGCGATGGTGTTCATCGGTGTGTTCGTCGGTGCCGCGATGATCCTGGTTGGCTTGGCATGGAAGCTGCTGGCCTCGCGCAGGCCGGGCGCCGCGCGTCCGGTGGACCCGACCGTGGTCGAGGGCGAGTACCGCGTGGTGCGCAAGCCGGTGTTGCCGGCCTCGCGCTGATCCAGGCCTTCCGCGCCCGCTGACGGCGGGCGCCATGCGTTCTAGACTGCGGGCACGCCCTTCCTGGATGCCCGCATGTCCGATGTCTCCGATGTGATCCCTGCCGTAGCCCTGCCGCGTGTACCGGTAGCCGGTGGCGGCAGCTTCCCCGTGCACCGTATCTACTGCGTCGGCCGCAACTTCGCCGACCACGCCCGCGAAATGGGCGCGGCGGTGCCGGCGGCCGATGACCGCGGCCGCCCGATGTTCTTCAGCAAGCCGGCCGACGCCATCGTGGTCGGCCACGACGATGCCATCCCCTATCCGCCAGCAACCGCCAACCTGCACCACGAAGTGGAACTGGTGGTGGCGATCGGTCGCGATGCGCCCGCCGGCGAGCTGGCCGTCGCCGACGCCGATGCGCTGGTCTACGGCTACGCCGTCGGCCTGGACCTGACCCGCCGCGATCTGCAGGCCGCAGCCAAGGACAAGGGCCATCCTTGGGATGCCGCGAAGGGGTTCGATGCCTCCGCGCCGATCAGCGAAATCGTGCACGCCGAAGAAGTCGGCGACCTGGCTGCGCTGAACCTGTCGCTGGAGGTCAACGGCGAGGTGCGCCAGCAGGCACTGCTCGACCAGATGATCTGGAACGTGCCGGAGATCCTGCATGAGCTGTCCAAGCTGTGGCAGCTGCGTGCCGGTGACCTGGTGTTCATGGGCACCCCGTCCGGGGTGGCTGCGCTGAAGCCCGGCGACCGCTTCAGTGCCCGCCTGGAAAACGTGGCCGAGCGCCACGGCGTGATCGCCGGCTGACGTCACCTGCGCTACCCTGCGCGCTGTCCACTTCCCCACCGGAGAAAAACAACAATGGGAATGCTCACCGAGTTCAAGGAATTCGCCATGCGCGGCAACGTCATCGACCTCGCCGTCGGCGTGGTGATCGGCGCGGCCTTCGGCAAGATCGTGACGGCGCTGGTCGAGAAGATCATCATGCCGCCGCTGGGCCTGCTGATCGGCAAGGTGGACTTCTCGCAGCTGGCGTGGACGCTGTCGCCGGCACGGATCGGCCCGGACGGCAAGGAGATTCCGGCGGTGGTGATCGGCTACGGTGATTTCATCAACACCCTGATCCAGTTCGTGATCGTGGCCTTCGCGATCTTCATCGTGGTCAAGGCGATCAACCGCCTGTCTCGCAAGAAGGAAGCTGCACCGGCCGCACCGGCCGAGGAAGTGGTGCTGCTGCGCGAGATCCGCGACAGCCTGAAGAAATAAGGTATCGGGCGCCGACGGGCGCCCCTCCCACCTGTAGAGCCGAGCCCACGCTCGGCTGATCTGCAACAGGCAGCCGAGCATTGGCGCGGCTCTACAGAAGCAGGCGAAAGCCCCGCCCCGGCGGGGCTTTCGCTTTGCTGCATCTGGCGGGAAACAGCATCCGCGCCAGCCATGACCTCCCGCCCATGCGCCGGGCTGAACGACTGTTAAGCTCCAAGGCTTAGGTCCCTTCCCGGAGTTGTCCATGCGTCGCCGCGTTCTTGCCATCGCATCCTCCCTCGCCCTGCTGGCCGCCCCGGCCTTCGCGGCGCCGCACACCACTACCCTGCCCCCGGCGTCGCTGGCCACCGCCGCACAGCTGCGCGACCAGGCCTTGGCCGATGACACCGGCTGGAAGGTGGTCGAATCGCTCACCACCGAGATCGGCCCGCGCATCGCCGGCAGCGAGGCTGACGCCCGCGCCGTGGCCTGGGCCGAAGCCAAGTTCAAGGCACTGGGCTTCGACAAGGTGTGGAAGGAACCGGTGACCTTCCCGAAGTGGGAGCGCCGCAGTGAACACGCTGCCGTGACCGGCAAAAATCCGCAGCCGCTGCAGATCACCGCACTGGGCGGCAGCCCGGGCGGCACCGTTGAAGCCGAGGTGGTGCGCTTCACCGACCTGGCCGCACTGCAGGCGGCGCCGGCCGGTTCGCTCAAGGGCAAGATCGCCTTCGTCGATTACCAGATGCTGCCGTTCCGCGATGGCCGCGACTACGGCCGCGGCGGCGCGATCCGCAGCAAGGGCCCATCCGAGGCGATCCGCAAGGGCGCGGTCGGTTTCCTGATGCGTTCGGCCGGCACCGACTCGCACCGCGTGCCGCACACCGGCATCACCCGTTTCGATGACGGCCTGACCCCGGTGCCGTCTGCGGCACTGTCGGTGCCCGATGCCGACCAGCTGGCCCGCCTGCTGGCCCGTGGCAGCACCACGGTGAAGGTGGCGCTGGACTGCGGCTGGGATGGTACGGCGACCTCGTACAACGTGATCGGCGAGATCACCGGCCGCAGCCTGCCGAAGGAAGTAGTGGTGATCGGCGGGCATCTGGATTCGTGGGACTTGGGCACCGGCGCGGTGGATGACGGCGCGGGCGTGGGCATCACCATGGCCGCAGGCCACCTGATCGGCCAGCTGAAGCAGGCACCGAAGCGCACCATCCGCGTGATCGCCTTCGCCAACGAGGAACAGGGCCTGTATGGCGGCAAGGCCTATGCCGAAGCGCACGCGAAGGACGTGGCCCTGCACCAGCTGGCCGCCGAGAGCGACTTCGGCGCGGGCCGCATCTACGCCTTCAATACCGGTTCGCCGAATCCGGAAGGCTCGCGCGAAGCGACGAAGCAGATTGCCGAAGTAATGAAGCCGCTGGGCATCGAGTACCAGGCCGACAAGGGTGGCCCGGGCCCGGACGTCGGCCCGCTGGCTGCCAAGGGGGGTGCGTGGGCGTGGCTGGCGCAGGACGGCTCGGACTACTTCCACCTGCACCACACCGCCGACGACACGCTGGACAAGATCGACCCGAAGGCGCTGGCACAGAACGTGGCCGCCTACACTGTGTTCGCCTACCTGGCGGCGGAAGCCGATGGCAGCTTCGGCAGCGAGGCCAAGGCGACCACGCCGCCGAACGAATGATGCGGTAGCGCCGGGCCATGCCCGGCGTTTGCGGCGGGAAGAGCGGTGCGAACCAGGGTTCGCACCCACCAAGCCAGATCCCGCATCGGTAGCGTCGGGCCAATGCCCGGCAAGCGCAGCGGCACGAGCGGTGCGAACCAGGGTTCGCACCCACCGGGCGTCACTCAGCCGCGGCGGCTCGCCCACTGCGCCAGCAGCACGGCCGTGGCGGAAGCGACATTCAGGCTTTCCACCGCGCCGCTGCCCGGAATCGACAGCTGCTGGTCACACTGACTGGCCAAACCGCGATCCATGCCTTCACCTTCCGCGCCCATCACGTAGACCAGGCGGGCCGGCAACGACGCGCGGAACACGTCATCACCGCCCTCGACCAGGGTCGCGGCCAGGCCGAAACCGGCTGCGCGCAGTTGTGCCATTGCCTGAGCGGTCTCCGGCAGCTGCACCAGCGGCACCGCTTCGGCGCCGCCTTCGGCCACGCGCGCGGCGGCGCCGGACAGGGCCAGCGTGCTGCCGGCCGGCAACAGCAGCGCCTTGGCACCGAAGTGCGCGGCCGAGCGCAGGATCGCGCCGAGGTTGTGCGGGTTGCCCACGCCATCCAGCCACAGCGCCAGCGCCGGGCCGTCACCGACCTGCTGCAGCCACTGCGCCAGCGGCAGTGCCGGTGCGCGCAGCATGTCGGCCACCACGCCTTCGTGATGGGTGGTGCCGGCCAGCTTGTTCAGATCGCCATCCTCGACCACGCGGTAGCCCACGCGGTTGGCCACGCACCACTTCAACAACGGCTGCAGGCGCGGAATGCGTGCTTCCAGCAGGTACAGCTTGCGCAGCGCCTGCGGCCGCGCTTCGAACGCAGCCAGCACGGCATTCAGGCCGTACAGACGCAGCTCATCGCTGCCACCGCGCCCACCACCGCCCGTGGCCGGCACCTCCGGGCGCGGCAACGGCGTTGCGCGCGGCGGACGGGCGGACGGGCGGCGGTTGTTCCAAGGGTTGTTCACTTACACACTCTCCTGCTTGCGCTGGCGCCAGAAATCGGCGTCCTTGATGCCCAGGGCATCAGGGTCGAACACCGGATCCAGGCCCAGCTTCTTCTGTCGTTCGTAGTCACGCAGGGCCAGCATCGCCGGCTTCTGGATGATGAGGATGGCAATGATGTTCAGCCAGGCCATCAGGCCCACGCCGATGTCGCCAAGCGCCCAGGCCAGGGTGGCATTGTGGAACGCGCCGAACACCACCATGCCGATGATGCCCAGGCGCAGCACCAGCACCGTCAGCGGGCGCTTCCTGTTGTGGTTTACATAGCTGAGGTTGGTCTCGGCCATGTAGTAGTACGCCATGATGGTAGTGAAGGCGAAGAAGAAGATGGCGATGGACACGAATGCCGAACCCCAGCCCGGCAGCACCGCTTCCACGCCGGCCTGGGCGTAACCGGCGCCTTCGGGAATACCGGCCAGGCCCTGGAAGATCGGCGGTGCGCTGGCACCTGCCGGCGAGTACACGTTGTAGGTGCCGCTGGCCAGGATCAGGAACGCGGTGGCGGTGCACACCATCATGGTGTCGAAGTAGATGGCGAAGGCCTGCACATAGCCCTGCTTGGCCGGGTGCGAGACTTCCGAGGCGGCCGCTGCATGCGGGCCCGAACCCTGGCCGGCTTCGTTGGCGTAGATGCCGCGCTTGATGCCCCACTCCACGGCCAGGCCCATCATGGCGCCGAATGCGGCATGCGTGCCGAAGGCACTCTGGAAGATGATGCCGAACATTTCCGGCACGCGGTCGTAGTTGATGACCATGATGATGATGGCCATCAGGATGAAACCGGCAGCCATGAACGGCACCACCACTTCGGCGAAGTTGGCGATGCGTTTGACGCCACCGAAGATCACCACGCCCAGCAGCAGCGCGACCACGATGCCGATGCCCAGCTTCAGCGCCTGCACCGATTCCATGCCGAAGGCCTGGCCGTCGAGCGGCCCGCACAGCGCGGTGCCACGGCAGGCGTTGATGATGCTGTCGGCGATGGCATTGGCCTGCACGCCCGGCATCAGGAAACCTGCGGCGATGATCGTGGCGATGGCGAAGGCCAGCGCATACCACTTCAGGCCCATCGCCTTCTCGATGTAGTACGCCGGGCCACCGCGGTAGCGGCCTTCGGCGTCCTTGGTCTTGTAGATCTGCGCCAGGGTGCATTCCACGTACGAGGTGGACGCGCCGAGGAAGCCCATCACCCACATCCAGAAGATCGCCCCGGGGCCGCCGAAGGCGATGGCGGTGGCCACGCCGGCGATATTGCCGATGCCCATGCGGCCGGCCATCGACATGGCCAGGGCCTGGAACGAGGACACGCCGGCGTCGGATTTCTCACCCCTGACGGTGAGGCGGCACATTTCGAAGAAGCCACGGATCTGCATGAAGCGCGTGCGCAGGCTGAAGAACAGGCCGGCGCCCAGGCACACGAAGATCAGTGCCTTGCTCCAGATGATGCTGTTGATGAAGTGTACGGTTGCTTCCACGCGCGCTCTCTCCAGTCGGCGGGTTGTAAGGACGTCCCGTCGGCTGGAGGGGACCGGTCGATTCTCCCTGATCGAAGGCCGCTGCGGTAGCGCTGTCGTGGGGGGCGGGGGGCCGGCCCCCCCGCGGGGCTGGGCCGGGCCCCCCCACGACCGCGCTACCGCAGCGGCCTGCGATCAGGGAGAATCGACCGGTCCCCTCCAGCCGACGGGACGTCCTTACAACCCGCCGACTGGAGAGAGCGCGCGTG